>NZ_JBYMAP010000011.1:0-32517 GCF_057766305.1 Methylomonas sp. BG-2
GCCCGCAATACACGTCAACAGCTCTTTTTACTCTGAAAATCATTGGGCCAATTGCGGATAGGCCGGTATCGGAACGCCATCGATTGCGGCTAAAGCCGCTCCTATCCCCATTATTTTCATGCTTCGGGGCGAAAATCCTTTCAAGACCGTAAGTATCAAAGGGTCGGCGGCGCGAGGATCGCTGACGGCGGGTTTGGCAGCCACGCTCATTGCGGTGCAAAAAGCCGGTGCGCGATTGATTTTGGTGCGAGTTTTCGGCGGACGGTGCCGGGTGGATCGGCGCGGAGGCCGCTAAAATCGGGTGCGCGAAGTTTGGCACCGGAATTGCTAAATCTAAATCGTAACTCCTGGCTGTTCCTCCTGTCCTCTCCCGTGGGACCCAAACCCTCCGCTTCTGACCGGGCCGAGGGTATTTTTTTGCGCCAAGCTCGGCTTTGGCGTTCCTCAATCGCTCAGTAGCGGCACCGTGCCTTGGAACTGGCGGCGCGCCAGACCGGTGAGTTTGGCAAGCTGCTCGCCGTCCAATTTCAGACGCGACCAGGCCACGCCGTTGACTTGCAGCTGGCGCGCCTCGCAGACATCGCCGTCTTGCAGCGTTTCGGCCAGCAGGTTGGCGGTATAGATGACGTCGGCCATCGTCTTGCCGCCGCCGGGCAGGTAATGAGTGTGGTGCAGCGCGATCGCGTGCTGAATATCCACCGGAAAATTCCAACGTTTGGCGACTTCGCTGCCCAGCAGGGTATGGTCGAAGCCGAAAGTTTCCCGCTCCAGTTGCAGCGGCGACAAACCGCTTTCTTCGCTGAGTTCGCCCAATCGGGCAACGTCGTGCGGAAAGCAGCTCCACATCACCAATTTGCCAATGTCGTGCAGCAGGCCGGCGGTAAACGCGGCTTCCGGGTTCAGGCCGGTGCCGCCCGCTAACAGCTTTGCACACACCGCGGCGGCAACGTTGTGTCGCCAGAATGCCCGCCAGTCGAAATATTTTTCCATGCCGGCGAAGACGTTGATCAGGCCGGCGGTCAATACCAAACCGCGCACGTTGTTTAATCCCAGCATCGCGATGGCTTCACTGATCGAGCCGATCTGCCCGGATACCCCGTAAAACGGGGAGTTGGCGACCCGCATCAAGCGGGCCACCAACGCTTGATCGCGGGCGATTTTATTGGCCAGCGTGGCGATATTGACATTGTCGTCGCCGAAGTTTTCTAGCAATTCAACGACCAATCCGGGCAACGACGGCAGTTGCCGAATGCTATCGAGAACCTGGTCGAGATTGCCGCTGTATTGGGATTTTTCGCTCATTGTCGCGGGTTTTCCTGGCCGGATTCCGGCCAAAGCATCAGGATACGTCCGCGCGAAACGCTGTCGGCTCCCATGGTTCGGCACAACGCCCATGCCGATAGCCCGCCATTCAGCGAAATCCGCCGTTCGCGACCGTCGGGATCGGCCAGCACCGCCAGCACCTCGGCGGGCAATCGTTGGCCGGCTGCGCAGCTCAGCAGCGGCAGGCCGTTTTCATTGCCCAACAAGCGGTTGGCTTGGCGGTTGGCCATCACGATCAAACCGTCGTCGTCGATGCCGATCACCGCGGTCGGCAAATGCTCCAGAACCTCCCTGGAGACTTGCAGTATGTTGATGCCGCGACCGATTTCCCGGGTTTTTTCGGAGATGCGCCGCTCCAAATCCTGATTGATCGCGGACAACTCGGCGTTGGCTTGTTCCAAGGCCCGGCCCAGCGCGGCGTTCTCCAGCGTCAATTCGTAGCGCTCGAAGGCTTCGCGCACCGCCTCGCGCAGATGTTCCTCGCGCCAGGGCTTGTTCAAAAATTTATAGATGGCGCCCTGGTTGATGGCGTCGGTCACGGTCTGAAGGTCGTTGAACCCGGACAGAATGATGCGGGCCGTGGCCGGGTAGAGATCCTTGACCTTGCCAAAAAACTCAACGCCGCTCATGCCCGGCATGCGCTGGCCGGACACGATCACGCCGACCCGTTGCCTGGCCAGTATCTCCAGCGCCTCGGCGCCGCCGGTCGCGGTCAAAATCCGATAGCCGTCGCCGTCGAGTTGACGCACCAACGCTTCGACCACCTTGGCTTCGTCGTCGACCACCAACAGCCGGCGCTCCTCGCTGTCGCCGCCTCGCCGGGCGACCGACCGGTCGAAACGATGGTAGAAGTCGATGAAGTCCTCGGCCGGTAGCGGCTTGCCCAGAAAATAACCCTGCACTTCGTTGCAGCGGTGATTCGTCAAAAAATTCAACTGGCCTTCGGTTTCGACGCCTTCGGCAATGACCCGCAACCGCAATTCGTGCGCCATGCTGATGATGGAGCGGACCAGCGCGGCCACATTGGGATCGCTGGTCAGCTCGCGCGTAAAGGATTGGTCGATCTTGACCGTCGTCACCGGAAAACGGCTCAGATAACTCAGCGACGAATAGCCCGTGCCGAAATCGTCGACGGCCAGACAGATGCCCATCGCCCGCAAGGCCCGCAACGTGGCGAGCGATTCCTCGACGTTGCGCATCAGCAGGCTTTCGGTTAACTCCAGTTCCAACAATCTGGGGTCCAGGCCGGTTTCCCGCAACACCGCTTCGATGCAATCGGCCATGCAGTGCTCGGTGAACTGCACCGGAGACAAATTGATGGCCATCCTCAGCGCCGGCAGGCCGGCCGCGCGCCAGGCGCCGACCTGCCGGCAGCCGGTTTCCAGGACCCATCGGCCCAGCGGCACGATCAGCGCGGTCTCCTCGGCGATCTTGATGAATTCGGCCGGCGAGATCCAACCCAGCGTCGGATGGTGCCAACGCGCCAGGGCTTCGACGCCGATGATGCGGCCACTATCCAAATCAATCTGCGGTTGATAGTGCAGGGCCAGTTGCCTCCGCTCCAAGGCCAAGCGCAATTCGTTTTCCAAATGCAGCCGATGGGCGTTGGCGGCATTCATTTCGTCGGAAAAATACAGGTAACGATTCTTGCCCTGTTCCTTGGCGCGATACATCGCGGTGTCGGCGCGTTTCAACAACAGCACCGCGTCGGCGCCGTCCTTGGGAAAGGCGCAAACGCCGATGCTGACCGTCAAAAACAGAGTGTGGCCGTCGATGTAAAACGGCGCCGCCAACAAATCGAGTATTTTCTGGGCGACGCAATGAATGTCTTCGAACTTGCCAATCCCGGTGGCGAGAATCACGAATTCGTCGCCGCCCAATCTGGCCACGGTATCGGCTTCGCGAATACCGCTGTCCAGCCGCACCGATGCCGCCACTAATAATTTGTCGCCAATTTCGTGGCCCAGACTGTCGTTGATCAATTTGAAGCGATCGAAGTCTATCGACAGCACGGCCAGCCATTGCTCGCTACGCCCGGCCAGCGCGATGGCTTGGCCGATGCGGTCCAGCATCAGATTGCGATTGGGCAGGCCGGTCAAGTCGTCGCGACTTGCCGCCAGCGTCGCGGCCGCCTCGCGTTCGGCGGCGCAAATCAGAAAACTGCCGTGCAAAGCCGCTGGCCGGTCAGCCTCGGCCGCGGCGGCGGTCAGTTGCAATTGCGCGGGCATCACCACGCCATCGGCGCGAATCACTCGACACTCGATGCCGGTTTCGGTCCCGCTCGGCAAGGGCTGAGTCAAAAAATGCCGATCTTCGGGGACGACCACGGTTTGCCAGAAATACGGAATGCGTCGCCAATGTTCGGTGGGGTAGCCCAGTTGCTCGGCCTGAGCGGCGACGTAACGGCACAAGCCGGTCCGCGGATCGGCTTCCCACACGATGGTCCAGACTCGTTGCAATAACTGATAGCTTCCCGGATCGGCGATCATGGTACCTTGAGTAACGGAAGCGGAACGAACAAGCTGTTTGATGTCATTTCAGTTAAATGGGTGCGAACCGGGGACCGGGCGGACGAAACGCGACGCAAGCCTCCAAAAGGTAGTCGAAATCCGGGATTTGCCAATGTGGCAAACTTCCCGCAGCGCCATTTGTCCGAATCCGCGTTGGTATTTGCGCCGACACCGGAAATCAGCCAAACGCCAATATCACCGCGCCAGACTGGATGTCGGAGCAATCCGCCCTGCATCCGATCTACCGATCGAAGCTGCTTCCCCCCGGAACATGAAGTACAGCGGCGTGGGCGGGGTTTTAGTCTCGATGAGGAGTGGTCGCCATCCGACTGGTCTTGGATAATTCAGCAACTTTCATCGTCATTCAGGACTTTTCCAATATGAGCCATTGGCTTTATTTAGCTCTATCCATACTCACCGAAGTCGCGGCCAGTTCGCTACTCAAGTTCAGCGACGGTTTTTCAAGGCCGTGGCCGTCGTTGGCGATTGTGATCGGCTACGGGCTGTCGTTTTATTGCTTTTCGGTGGCGCTACGCACGATTCCAATCAGCATAGGTTATGCGGTTTGGGCCGGGCTTGGCATCGTCGGCATCGGCTTGATCGACATTGCCCTATTCGGCCAGAAACTGGACGGACCGGCACTGGCCGGTATCGGCTTGGTGGTGGCCGGTGTCGTGACACTGAGTCTGTTTTCCAACTCGGTCGGCCATTAAAGGTTCAGCGCCAAGCGGATGACCGGCTGCACCTCGCGATAGTGAAGTGGCCGCGCCGGCGGATTTGCCAGCCACGGCCGAAGCCGGTGGGCCAAACTTAATCTTTTCGCGGCACGTAGCCGTTCGGCACTTGAAAACCGCCGGCAAACAAAAACTTTTCCCGCTCGACTTCCAGGACTTTTTTGGCGTAGGGATCGAAACTGGACAAGCGTTGTTCGTTGATGATCATGGTCTGCATGGCCAGCCAGTCTTTCCAGGCCTGCTTGGAAACTTGTTCGAAAATGCGTTGGCCCTTGGGGCCGGGAAACGGCGGCGCGTCCAAGCCCTCCGCTTCCACGCCCAGTTTTACGCATTGAACCAATCTTGTCATAGTGAACCTCGGTCGGGTTAAGTGGTCACAGCTGCTCCGAAACGTGCCGGAAGCCGTCAGTATTCTGGCCAGCTTTATACCAAAGCGTCGGTTCCGCTTCCATCACATTGTTGTTAGGGTAATTCGAAACCATGCCAGCTTACCCAAGCCTAACCTTGGATCGCGGCGGCGGCGTTTTACCGTTCCGGTAATTTATGAAAGAATCGGCGACGGTACCAACTCAGGCGCATCGGGTATTCCGCCCACATCGCGCCTTCACTTTATTATGATCACGGACATGACGACTTATTGCTATCGCGGCACGCTTTTCCTGGCCGCTTGGATGTTTTTTGCCGGTTGCGGTAGCGACGCGCCGGCCACCGAACCGCAACCTACCGCCAATCCAGCTCTCAGTGTATCTGCGGTGCAACCGGCCAGCCGGGCCATTCCGCTGAGCTTGAGCGCCAACGGCTCGATCGCCGCCTGGCAGGAGGCGGTGATCGGCGCCGAAGTCGGCGATTTGCGGCTGGCCGAAGTCCGGGTGCAAGTCGGCGACGCGGTGCGCAAGGGCCAGATCTTGGCGTTACTCGATCCCGAAACGGTGCAAGCCGACATCGCCCAGGCCAGGGCGGTCTTGGCCGAGACCAAGGCCAGCCTGGAAGAAGCCAGGCTGAATGCCGATCGTACCCGCCATTCCACCTCGTCGTTGGCGCTCAGCGCCCAGCAAGTCGCTCAGTATCTGACCGGTGAAAAAACCGCCCAGGCCAAGGTCGAATCGGCCCAGGCCCAACTGGACGCGCAGTTGCTGCGCCTCAAGCATACTCAAGTGGTCGCCAGCGACGACGGGGTGATTTCGGCGCGCAACGCGACCTTGGGAGCGGTGGCGTCGGCCGGCCAGGAATTGTTTCGTTTGATTCGGCAAAACCGACTGGAATGGCGGGCCGAGGTCACCGCCGCCGAGATCGCCCGACTGCGGCCTGGGCTGGACGTGGCGGTCGAAGTGCCCAACGTCGGCCGGACGCCCGGCAAAATCCGCCAACTGGCGCCAACCCTGGACCCGCAAAGCCGCAACGGCCTGGTCTACGTCGATTTGCCCGACGCGGTGCGCCAAGGCCTGCGGGCCGGCATGTTCGCCCGCGGCGACTTCGATCTGGGCGCCAGCCCGGCGCTGATCGTGCCGCAAACCGCGGTGTCGCTGCGCGAGGGTTTTAGTTATGTGTTCAAACTCGGCGAGCGGCAAGGCGATTTGGCCAAGGTCGCTCAGATCAAGGTCCAGCTCGGCCGGCGTAGCGGCGACGACCTGGAAATACTGTCGGGCATCGCCGCCGGCGACCAGCTGGTGGCCGGCGGCGTGTCGTTCCTGGCCGACGGCGATCTGGTAAGGGTGGTGCCGCGATGAACGTTTCCGCCTGGTGCATCCGTAATCCGATTCCGGCCCTGATGCTGTTCGTGCTGCTGGGTTTTGGCGGCCTGCAAAGCTTCAAGGCCATGAAGATCCAGAATTTCCCCGATCTGGATTTGCCGACCGTGACCCTGACCGCGAATCTGCCCGGTGCGTCGCCGGCGCAATTGGAAACCGACGTGGCTCGCAAGCTGGAAAACTCGCTGGCCACCTTGCAGGGACTGAAACATCTGTACACCAAGATTTACGACGGCAACGTGGTGATCAACGCCGAATTCCGCCTGGAAAAGCCGGTGCAGGAAGCGGTGGACGACGTGCGGTCGGCGGTTTCGAAGGTGCGCGCCGACTTGCCGGCCGACTTGCGCGAACCGGTCGTCACCAAACTGGATTTGGCCGGCGCGCCGATTTTGGCGCTGACCGTGTCCTCGGACAAGCGCGACGACGAAGCGCTGTCCTGGTTCGTCGAGGACACCGTTGCCAAGCGCTTGCTGGCGGTGCGCGGCGTCGGCGCGGTCACCCGGGTCGGCGGCGTCAGCCGGGAAATCGCGATCGCGCTGGACCCGGTCAAATTGCAAGCCTTGGGCGTCAGCGCCGCCGACATTTCCCGGCAATTGCGTCAGGTGCAGCAGGAAAGCGCCGGCGGCCGCACCGACCTGGGCAGCGGCGAACAACCCCTGCGTACCCTGGCGAAAGTCGCGTCGGTCGAGGAGCTGCGGCCCCTGCAACTGGCCTTGCCCGACGGCCGGCGCATCCGTCTGGATCAGGTCGCCGATCTGAATGACTCGGTTGCCGAGCCGCGCGCTTTGGCCTTGTTGGACGGCAAGCCGGTGGTCGGCTTCGAGGTCACCCGCAGCCGGGGCGCCAGCGAAGTGGAAGTCGGCGCCGGCGTGCAGCAAGCCTTGGCCGGGCTGAAACAAAGTTATCCGGACGTCGAGTTTACCGAGGCCTTCAATTTCGTCGAACCGGTGGCCGAGGAATTTCACGGCTCGATGACGATGATTTACGAGGGCGCGCTGTTGGCGGTCGTCGTGGTCTGGCTGTTTTTGCGGGACTGGCGCGCCACCTTCGTCTCGGCGGTCGCGTTGCCGTTGTCGGTGATCCCGTCGTTTCTGGGCATGTACTGGCTGGACTTTTCGTTGAACGTAATTACGTTGCTGGCGCTGTCGCTGGTGATCGGCATTCTGGTCGACGACGCGATCGTCGAAGTCGAAAACATCGTTCGCCACCAACGTCTGGGCAAGACACCTTATCAAGCCGCGCTGGAAGCGGCCGACGAAATCGGCCTGGCGGTGGTCGCGACCACGCTGGCGCTGGTAGCGGTGTTTTTGCCGACCGCATTCATGAGCGGGGTGCCGGGGCGTTTCTTCAAGCAATTCGGCTGGACCGCCGCGCTGGCGATTATCGCCTCGCTGATCGTGGCCCGGATGCTGACGCCGATGATGTCCGCCTATTTGATTAAGGACCGCGATCACGGCACGCCGCCGGAGGGCTGGCTGATGCGGACCTACATGGCGATGGCCGGCTGGTGCTTGCGCCACCGGATCGTGACGATGGCCGGCGCGCTGGCGTTTTTCATCGGCTCGCTGATGTTGATCCCGCTGCTGCCGACCGGCTTCATCCCGGCTGACGACAATCCGCAAACCCAGGTCTTCGTCGAATTACCGCCCGGCGCGACCCTGGCGCAAACCCGCGCCTCGGCAGAACGCGCCCGCCAATTGGTCGCGGCGCTGCCTTACGTGAAAGGCATCTACACCACGATAGGCGCCGGCGCCGCCGGCAGCGATCCGATGGTGATGAGCATGGGTACCAGCGAAGTCCGCAAGGCGACGCTGACGATTACGCTGGCCGCCCGCCGCGACCGGCCGGTGCGCAAGCAGGCAATCGAAAACGACATTCGGACCGCCTTGCAAAGTTTGCCCGGCGTCCGCACCAAGGTCGGCCTGGGCGCGTCCGGCGAGAAATACGTGCTGGTGTTGAGCGGCGACGATCCGCAAGCGCTGAGTAAAGCCGCCGGCGACGTGGAACGCGATCTGCGCACGATACCTGGCCTCGGCAGCATTGCCTCCAGCGCGGCCTTGATCCGCCCGGAAATCGCGGTGCGCCCCGACTTCGCCCGCGCCGCCGACCTGGGCGTGACCACCGCCGCGCTGGCGGAAACCCTGCGCATCGCCACTCTTGGCGATTACGACTGGTCGCTGCCCAAATTGAATCTAAGTCAGCGCCAAGTGCCGATCGTCGTCAAATTGGCGAGCGCCGGCCGTCAGGATCTGGCGGTGCTGGAACGTTTGACGGTGCCGTCCAACAAGCCCAACGTCGGTTCGGTCCTGGTCGGCCAGGTCGCCAAGCTGGAGCTGTCCAGCGGTCCGGCCTTGATCGACCGCTACGACCGCGCCCGCAACATCAATTTCGAAATCGAATTGAACGGCCAGCCGCTCGGCGACGTGGCCAACGCGGTGCACAACCTGCCCAGCATCCGCCATCTGCCGGCCGGCGTGCGCCTGCTCAGCATCGGCGACGCCGAGATGATGGAAGAGTTGTTCGGCAGTTTCGGCTCGGCCATGCTGACCGGCGTGCTGTGCATTTTCGTGGTGCTGATCCTGTTGTTCAAGGATTTCATCCAGCCGGTGACGATATTGACCGCGCTGCCGCTGTCGTTCGGCGGCGGCTTCGTCGCCTTGCTGATCGCCGGCAAGGCCTTTTCGATGCCGTCGTTGATCGGCTTGGTGATGCTGATGGGCATCGCGACCAAAAACTCGATTTTGTTGGTCGAATACGCGATCGTCGCCCGCCGCGATCACGGCTTGAGCCGCCACGACGCGCTGCTGGACGCCTGCCATAAACGGGCCCGGCCGATCGTGATGACCACGATTGCGATGGGCGCCGGCATGCTGCCGAACGCGCTCGGCCTGGGTAGTGCCGATACCTCGTTCCGCAGCCCGATGGCGATCGCGGTGATCGGCGGTCTGGTGACCTCGACGCTGCTCAGCTTGTTGGTGATTCCGGTGGCCTATTGCTATCTGGACGATCTGAAACAGTGCTTGGCGCGCGGCTATGCGCAATGGTTGCGCTTGTGGAATCGGCGGACGGCGCCCGCCTGATTGCGCCGGCGGCAGGCAACGCAATCAGGCCGCTCAAGTGTTCGGCGAACCGGGCGGCATCGCCGCGTTGCTCGGTTCGGGCAATTGCGCCAACAGCCGTTTGATCGGCGTCGGCAAACCCAAGCCGGCACTCGCTTCCGGGGTCAGCCAGGCATGGTTTGCCGGTTCGGCCAGCGCGGTGACATCCGCCAAGCTTGCCAACAGCGGCGTGTAGTCCAGATGATAGTGCGAGAAGGTATGGCGGCGTTGCGCCAACGGCGCGAGCGCCGCCACGCGATAGCCGCGCTCGCGGCACCAGGTTTCGGCGCTCGGCCGATCCGGAAACTCCGGCAAACTCCACAAGCCGCCCCAGATACCGGTGGGCGGACGCTTCTCCAGCAAGATCGCGCCGTCTGGCGCCGTCAGCAGCAGCAGTTGGCATTGCTTGACCGGCAAGGCTTTGCGCGGCTTGGCTTCCGGCAATTGCCGAACCAGCCCTTGGTGTTTGGCCTGGCACCCGGTCTGGACCGGGCAAATCTCGCACAACGGCTTGGCGCGGGTACACAGCGTGGCGCCTAAGTCCATCATCGCCTGGGTATAGTCGCCGGGCCGGTGATTCGGGGTGTATGCCTCCGCGAGTTGCCAGAGCCGGGCCGCGACCCTGGTTTCGCCCGGCCAGCCATGGATCGCGTGAAAGCGCGCCAATACCCGTTTGACGTTGCCGTCCAATATCGGTTGGCTTTGCCCGCCGGCAATGCTGAGTATCGCCCCCGCGGTCGAACGGCCGATGCCGGGCAAGGCGCTCAGCGCTTCGACGGTTTGCGGAAACTCGCCACCGTCGGCCGCGACCAGGCGCGCGGTCCGGTGCAGATTGCGGGCGCGGGCGTAATAGCCCAGCCCGGCCCAATGTTGCAATACGTCGTCGAGCTCCGCGTCGGCCAGGCTGTACACGGTTGGAAATCGGTCGATAAAACGCTGGAAGTAGCCAATCACGCTGGCTACTTGAGTTTGCTGCAACATGATTTCCGACACCCAAACCCGATAGGGACTAATGTCTTGTTGCCAAGGCAAATCCTTGCGGCCGTGCAGGTCGAACCATGCGAACAGTTGTTGTTGAAATTGGCTGGGAGACACGAATCAAATAGCGGTGCAGTGGAGTCGGATTGGATTAAGGATAGCGTGTCGGGTCTGGTAACGACGGCTGATAGAGATAGACGGCCAGATCGGCAGCATCATACCTTAAGCGAAGCGCCGTACCGCAGCGTCGCGCGGCAGGCGTTTTGATTTAACCAACCGCTTGGAGGCTCGCACCGCGTAAATCCATCGCGCGCAAAGCCGGCGTGGCGTATCATCAATCCCCGGTTATCAGTCTGCCTATTCCAACGGAGTCACTTTGATGAGCAAGAGCCCTCCAGTTCCGATTTGCCGGAGCGATCAGTTAGCCGAACTGGGCAAGTGGTGCTTTTCTGTGCAATACCGGGGAGAGTCCGAACAGGCCTTGGTAGTGCGTTTTAACGGCTCGGTGTTCGGCTATTTGAACCATTGCGCGCATATGCCGAGGACGCTGGATTGCGAACGCGACGGCGTGTTCGATCCGTCCGGCCGGTACCTGCAATGCTCGATGCACGGCATTTGTTACGATCCGGTCAGCGGGCGCTCGCTGAGCGAAATTTGTCTGGACCAGAGCTTGACGGCGATCAAGGTCACCGAACAACAAGGCTGGATTTACCTGATCGACAAACACGCCAGGCTGGAACCATCCGGGGCATGAGGATCGCGGCGCCTATCGCCATTCGATGATCGCGGCGGCCGGCTGGCGGGTTTTGGGGCGAGCCGGCGGGTTTTTCCGGTAACCGAAGGCCACCAGATAAGCGACCGACCATTGCTCGAGGTCGATGCCGATCTCGGCGGCCAGAGCCTGTTCCAGGCCGTTGCGCTCGAAACCTTCGATCGGACAGGAGTCTATCCCGATCAGGGCCGCCGCCGTCATCATGTTGGCCAGCGGAATATAGGTCTGCTTGCCGGCCCAGTCGTTGATGGCGCGTTCCGATTCCAGCAGCGCGAAGTCGCGCTTTTGAAACTTTTCCAGCACTTGGGTGCGGGCCTGGGCGGCGTCTTCCGGGTAATGCTGAACCTCGCGCATGAAACCTTGCACGTAGTCGCTGTCGTAGCGCATGTCGCGGCTTTTGCGAAGCAGCGTCAAGATCAGGTGGCTGGCGGTCGGCAGTTGTTTTTGACCGCCCCAAATATACGGACGCAGTTTCTCGCGCAATTCCGGGGTCTGGATCACCAGAAATTTCCAAGGTTCCAGGCCGAACGAACAGGGCGACAGTCTGGCGGTTTCCAGTATGAAGTCGAAGTCTTCGCCGGCGATTTTGCGTTCGGCATCGAATTCCTTGCAGGCATGGCGGAAGTGGAAGGCTTCCAGGATCGCGGGTTTATTGATCGTCATCGCATCCTCGTGGCGAACGGAAAAGGTTTGCCCGAAACCGAGGGGGTGGACGAAGGCTTTGCCGGCAGTGCGCCGGCAAAGCTTATCGGCGAGGGTTGTCCTCGGTACCCAGGCGTTTACGGCTAGAGGCTATCGCCCACTTCGCGGTGGTAAAACGGCCATTTCTTGACGTGCAAGTATTTGCGGATCGGGGTTTTGATCACCGACACGCACAGCGCAATCGAAAACAAACACCAGACCGCGCAATATTCGTTCGGATCGTCGGTGGTGACGTCCGAAATCCAAGGTCCGATCAAATAATGGAAACCGACGAAGCGCCAGGAACCGTAAATGATGGGCAGATAAAAGGCCGCCAAAATATAGGAAAACGCATGCAGGCCCCAGTTGAAGCCGAACAGCCACTCGACCGGATTGGACATCAAGCCGTTCAACGGCATTTTCCAGGCGATATGCCAAGCGCCGGACACCGAACAGGTTTGCGCGCCGCAGAAGCCTTCGACGCCCTCCACACAGTTGCCGGCCCAAGCGAAGGGATACATTTTAATCAACATCGCCAGCGAGCTGATCGCGCACAGCGTATAGACGGTAGTCCTGATCTTGAGTTTGACGCTTTCCGGAATGAAATACATCGCCACCATATTCACGAAAAACGGCTGAAAGGCGATATGCACGTAGCCGAGCAGCGTCAGTATCTGATTATTCGGGTTGTCGCATAAATTGATGTAGACATAGGTCGCCGCCTGCAACAACTCCATCAATGCGAAATAAGTCAGCGGAATCCAAAGTTCCTTGGATTCGCCCTTGTACGCCACGTAAACGGCGGTGGTCAAACCGGCGGCGGCTAGTACGCCCGACGCTTCTCCGCTCCAACACATTGAAAAGTACCCCTTTCGTTATTTTAGTTATGTGATTGCGTTTCAGAGCGGCGTAGGACATTCATCCCTCCGCCAGCGAATGCAATCTTCCGGGTGGGCCGTTCGGCGAGCCGAATATCCCTGTTTTTGCCGCGACCTCGGGCCGCGAAAAAGCGGCGAATTATCCCACAAAACCCTTCAGTTACCGGCGGCTTTTTGTTGGGCTATCGCAACGAGTCTATAGCGAATGATCAATACAAATCCAGCGGATCGACATCCAGCGACCAGCGCACCGCCCTGGCCTCGCGCAATTCCGCGAGGCGGGGGACCAGAAAATCCAGCAGTCGCTGCAAGGCCGGGCGCTTATTGCTTTGCAGCAATACTTGATATCGATATAGCCCGGCGCGTCTGACCATCGGCGCGCTCACCGGGCCGAGAATTTGCGCGTCGAGCGGGGTAAATTCAGCCAAACATTGAATGGCCGCCCGCAAAAACTGTTGCGGTGCGCCGGCGTTGCCGGCTTGCGCGCGCAACAGGGCTTGATAGCCGAATGGCGGCAGGCCGGCGGCGCGGCGTTCGTCCAGCGCGGATTCGGCGAAGGCCCGATAGCCGCGGCTGAGCAGGCTATGCAGCAGCGCGTGTTGCGGATGGCGGGTTTGCAGGATGACCCGGCCAGGCAACTCGGCCCGGCCGGCCCGACCGGCGACTTGCACGATCAATTGCGCCAATTTCTCGCCGCCGCGAAAATCGATGCTGAACAGGCCGCTGTCGATGTCCAGGATCGCCACCAGGGTCACGTTCGGAAAATGGTGGCCCTTGGCCAGCATTTGGGTGCCGAGCACAATATCGGCGTCGCCACGGTGAATTTGCTGCAAGTAGCTTTCCAGCGCGCCCTTGCGCTGCGTGGTGTCGCGGTCCAAGCGGACGATGCGCCGGCCCGCGAACAACTCGGTCAGGGTTTCTTCGATGCGTTCGGTGCCCAGGCCGAGCGCCTGCAACTCGCCGACGCCGCAGGCCGGACATTGCCGCAACAGGTTTTGCTCGTAACCGCAATGGTGACAACGTAATTTGGATATGCCGGCGTGGATGACTAGATTGGCGTCGCAACGGTGACAGCGCGAAACCCAGCCGCAATCGTGACAGATTTGCACCGGGGCATAGCCGCGTCGGTTCAAAAACAGCAGGACTTGCCGGCCCTCCGCCAGTTCGGCGCCAATCGCCGTTATCAACGGCTCCGACAGACCGGCTTGCAACTTTTTGCCGCGAATGTCCAACACCTGAAATGTCGGCGGTTTGGCGTTGCCGGCCCGGAGCGGTAAGTGCGACAGGCGGTAGCGACCCTGGGCCACGTTGGCCAGACTCTCCAGCGACGGCGTCGCCGAACCCATCACCACCGGAATATGCAGCAGCTTGGCTCTGGCAATCGCGACATCGCGCGCCGAAAATCGAAACCCGTCCTGTTGTTTGAAGGAACCGTCGTGTTCCTCGTCCAACACGATCAGTCCGGGTTCCCGAAGCGGTGTAAACAACGCCGATCGAGTGCCGAGCAGAATCCGCGCCGCGCCGGCCCGCATGCTCAGCCAGGCATGCTGGCGCTGCCGGTCGGTCAGGTTCGAATGAAAGGTTTCGATCCCTACTCCGAAGCGTTGCCGAAATCGCTGTTCCAATTGCGGCGTCAGATTGATTTCAGGCAGCAACACCAAGACTTGCCGGCCCAAAGCCAGGGTTCGGGCAATGATTTGCATGTAGACTTCAGTCTTGCCGCTGCCGGTCACGCCTTCCAGCAAATGCACCGCAAACCGGCCCAGATCGGCGCTCACCGCTTCGATGGCGGCTTGTTGGTCCGGATTGGCGGTCAGCGCGGAACCGAGTACGACCGGGCGATCGGGTTGATTTGGCGTTTGCGGCTCGACCAAACCTTTGTCGATCAATGCTCGCAGGGCCGGCTTGTGTCCGGCCAACTCGGCCGCCGACCAAGCCGGCTCGCGGCTTAGCATTAGCCGCAGCAGGGCTTGTTGCCGAGAGGCGCGTCCCAAATCGACCTCGGGCGCGCGACCCGCCGCGGTCGGCGCGAAATAAAGCTCGCTCCGCAATGTCGCGGGCAAGCCTTGGCGCAGCGCGGTCGGAAATGCCGTTGCCACCACTTCGCCGATCGGATGGTGGTAGTAGCGGGCCGCCCACTCCAATAGCTGTAAGTCAACCGCCGACAACAAGGGTTCGTCATCCAACAACGCGGTAACCGGCTTGATTGCACCGCCAGCCAGCGTCGAACCGTTGGCGGTACCCATGACGACGCCAACGCATTGACGTTTGCCGAACGGCACCAAAACCCTCGCGCCCCGCTGAAACGCCGCCGGATTGCCGGATTCGGAAGGTTGGTAATCGAACAATCTGTCCAACGGGACCGGCACCGCAATTTTTAAAATCAAACTGTCGGCGGCATCGCATTTAGCCATTTTTGATGAGTTGTTTTCGATGTTGCATCGCTAAGTGATTATGTCGGCTAGGGAATTTAAGTTACCCACAAAACCTGTGGATAACTCTGTGGATGGAGGCGAATACCGACCGCTTAGTGTCGGATTTAATTACAGATTTGTTAAATTGCGTAAATTTGCGCCAATGTATTTTTTCTTTGATTATCAATAGGTTGAGGCCGGTTGTCGGCAAGGTCTGCCGTTTTCTATCCGGGCGGGGAGGCTCCGGAGGTTTGCCCCGTTTTTGTGCATAACTTGTTACAAATCTGCGGGAAATAACACAGGTTTAAAAAGGAAAATTTGTCCGGTATTCGACAATGCTTATTCGCTAATACGCGGCGCCGAATCGCGCCATAGCAGCCCGGCCCAGGTCGCCAGCAACAGGAAGGCGAACAAGGTCCAAGCCGGTATGCTCAAGCCCAGCAGAGTCCAATCGATCTTGGCGCATTCGCCGGTGCCGCTCAACATCAATTTGACGGTGTCGGCCAACGGAAAATTCTGAAAGACGTATTCCAGGCCGGGACTGCATTCAGGCACCTCTTCCGGCGGCAAATGCTGCAACCAGACATGACGCGCGGAAACGCTCGCGCCGACCAATGCGGCGGCGGCGGCTAAAATCGCGTAAATCTTGCTGCCGCGATTGTGCAGGCCGGCCGCCAGAAAAATCAGGCCGGTGGCCAGTATCGCCAGTCGCTGTGAAATACACAGCGGACAAGGCTCCAATTCTTCGACGAATTGCAAATAGGCGCCAACGGCCAGCAAACCGGCGCAGACGACAAAACCGATAAGGAACCGCGCGCGCGGACTGAAATAATGAATTAGCGAACTGATCATGACGACTGAGGGAGATTCATCTGGAGTGTGAAAAATCGGTTCGGAGCTGGCGCTTTCGAACCGCGCTGACGTGAGTAATATGTTAACAACTTCATGCGGCGATGGCCTAAATCGGCCAGCATTCCGCTATATACTGCAAAACTCGTCTTCGACATCTTTTTTAAACGCTCGAATTTCCCGAGTCGGCCCCAGAATCACCAGAATGTCGCCGGCGTTCAAGCGGCGTTCGGTTTGTTCGCTGACAAACTGCAACTGGTCGCCGGACTGTTGGTCGACGATGCCGATCAGGATTAGATTGTACTGCGTCCCCAGCTCCAGTTGCTCGACGGTGCGGCCTCGCAAATAGCTGGACTGAGGAATCGCGATTTCCGCCATCCGCAAATCGTGGCGGCCGAATACGGTGTGGTCGAAAATATCGGTAATGTCCGGCCGTTTCAGCATGTCGTGAATCTTGCGTCCGCAAATTTCGTAGGGATCGATGATTTTGTTGGCGCCGGCCGCCAACAGTTTTTCGGCCGATTCCGGGCTGTCGACGATGGCGATGATGATCAGTTTCTTGTCCATCGCCCGAGCCGACAAGGTCAGAAACACGTTTTCGGAATCATCGTCGAAAAAACAAAACAGGATGTCGATATCCCGGCCTATCCCGATCGATTTCAATTCCTCGTCGCTGCGAAAATCGATCGTGGCCGATTCGAAGCCGTTTTCGGCCGCCATCGCGGTATGCAGCGGCCGATGGTCGATGACCAGGATGTCGTGATGCTCGCGATCCAGGCGGCTGATGGCCTCGAACGAAAGACGGTTGTAACCGAAAACGGCGACTTTTTTCATGGTAAGGTCCTGTGCCACAAGCGGCGCTGCTCGACCTGATCGCGAAAATGATCGATCCCGTATTTCCGCCCCAGCAACACTAGCAAATCGCCGTGGCGCAGGATGAATTTTTCTTCGGGATTGAAGTAAAAATGTTGCTGTTTCACCTGGTATTTGTTCTTATGCTTGAAATGGATGGGATTGTCGCTGATCACGCCCAGCAGCGTCAGCTTGTTTTGCCGCAATTCCAACTGGCCGATGCAACGGTTGTCGAGAGGCGAGTTTTCGGTGACTAAAACGGTTTCCATCGTAATCTCGGTCTGGTTTTGCAGAATCCCGGAAATCGCCTCGAAGGCCACCGGTTGGCCGACAAACTCGGCCGCCAGCAACCCGGCGACCTCGAACGGCCGAATCACGTTGTCGGCGCCGGCCTGGTAGAGTTTGTTGACGTTTTCGTGGCGATTGGCACGGGAAATGATGCGCACGTTTTTATTCAAATGCCGGCCGGTCAGCGTGATGTAAACGTTGACGACATCGTCGCCGGTGATGCATAAAATCGCAGTGGCGCCGCGATTGATGCCGGCGTTCAGTAATACTTCGTTTTTGCTGGCATCGTTTTGCACCGCCAGATACCCCAGATTCTTGGCCTGGACGACGTTGGTTTCCTTGCGGTCGATAATAATAAATGCCTGCTGCTCCCGATGCAGATGGCGGGCAATTTCCTGGCCGACTCGGCCAAAGCCGCAAATGATGATGAAGCTTTTGTAGCGGTCCAGTTCGGCATAGGCGCGGCTTTCGCGTAGCGACAGCATTTTTTCGGCGAAGGCGGCGATCAGAATCGACGTAAAAAACGACAACACGCCGATGCTGGTCAGAATCAGAAATACCGCGACCCAACGTCCGCCGGTGGTTTGCGGGGTGATGTCGCCGTAACCGACCGTCGCCAAAGTCACGACGGCCCAATAGAAGGCGTCGAACATGGTTTTGATGCTGCCGCCCGCCAACTGGTATTCGAACATATAAATCGCCACGCTGGCGATGAACAGCAAGAAACCGCTGAAAATCAGCAAGGTGGTCAGTTCGTAGCGCCGGCTGGCCAGCACGTTGGCAAATAATTTGGCGCTATCCGAGTAGCGGAACAGCTTGAACAAGCGGAATACGATAAAAATGCGCAAGATGTCCAACGGTCGATAGCTGGGCAAAATTGCCAAAATATCGATCACCGCGAACGCCGAACTCATGTATTCCAGTTCCTTCGCGAGGATGCGCTTGCCGGCCGCCGGCAAATTGAACGGCAAATTCAAGTACAGGGCTTTTTCGTATTCTTCGATGATGATTTTGTAGGAATCCGAATAAATCCAACCGCGCAATAAATACTCGGCGATGAAGACCGCCAGGATTGCCTGCTCGAAATAGCCGCCCATCGTGCTGGCTTGATGTTCGATCCGGTACAGCAAAAAAATCACGCTCAACACAATCAAGCCGATCATGATGCTGTCGAAGCGTCGTTTACTCGGGCTATGCGACTCTTCCAACAATTGATAAAAAAATCGTTTGCTGCGCCGGTAGCCATCGGCCGACTTCAGGAAATACGCGGCGTAAACGATTAGTTTGGAGAACATGGCTTAAGGCTGATGGGGTGGTTTCTTAAAGTCGACGACCTTGCTGGCCGGGCCAAGGTTGATTTCGTCGATCACCAGATGCGGGCCGGCTTGCAAGATATAGAGTGCCGCGTCGGCGACGTCGGCGGCGCTCAAGGCTTGCCCCGCTTGCTTGCCCGGCGCGAAGTGCAAGTGGTCGAAAAACGCGGTATCGACCATGCCGGGGTTGATCAAGGATACCCGAACGCCGCTCTTGCCGCATTCTTCGCGTAACGCCTGACTAAAACCGCGTAATGCAAACTTGCTGGCGCAATAGATGCTGCCGTTACGGCTGCCTTTCAGCGCGGCTTCCGAGCCGATGTAGAGCAGATTGGCGTGAGCTTGGTGCTTAAGCTGGGGCAGCAGTGCCCGCGTCAAACAGGCTTGGGCGGTGAAGTTGACGGACATCAGTTGCTCGATCTGTGCCGGCGAAAACTGCTCGAGCGCGCCGAACCGGCCGTAACCGGCTGCAAACACCGCGCCGTCGAGATCCGGAAAATCCTGTTGCAACCGTTTCGCGAACGGCGCGATGGCGGATAAATCCGCCAAATCCAGCGCCATCGGATAAAAGCGCGGATCGGTCCGCTCGAAACGGCGGCTATCGCGGGACGTGCCGATTACGCGATGGCCTTGTTGTAACAGACGCCGGGCGATTGCACGGCCGATGCCCGAGCTCGCGCCGGTGACCAGGATGGCGCGGCTCATGGCACGCATCGGAAAAACCGGGCTGCGTCCACATAGCGCAGTAACATCTCGCTACAGTCGGCGAGCATCGCTTGTTCCAGATCGGCGCGATAAGACACCAGGCCGGCCGAGGTTTGCAACGGACTGGCAAACAGGCGCTCGTCCGGATAGAGCTTATGCATCTTCTTGAAATACGCCTCGGGCAGGCGGAAGGCGCCGAGGCTGACCGAGTGCAAGATTTCGGCATCCAGCGCCGCGAAAACTTGCTGGAACAGAGTTCGATATTGCTCTCGGTAATCGTGTTGGTAAATCAGCGGATCGAAACGCAGCCCGATCGGCCAGCCCTGTTGTTGCAATTTGGCCGCTGCCTCCAAGCGTTTGGCAAGGCCGGGCGCCTTGGCTTCGACCTGTTCGGCCACCGCGTCCGGCGACAAGCTGAATGCGACGACGCAACGCGGCCACGGTTGGCGCGTCAGCAGGCTGCGAATTTGAGTGCTCTTGGTACGCAATTCCAGCCAGGCATTGGGCAGCGTCTCGAAAAACGGCAGGAATTGCTCGGCAAAACCGGTGACGGGCTCCAGGGCCAGACTGTCGCAATCGTAGCCCGAGAAAAAATAGACGGCTTCGTCGGGCGTTTCGGCGCAAATTTGCTGAATTTCGCGCTGAAAATCCTCGAAATTGACGAATAGCACGTAATTGGCCGACTGGTACATGCCTTGCAAAAAGCAGTAGCGGCAGTCGTACAGGCAATTCAGCATATGCGAGAAATAGAAATTGCGCGTGCCGCCGATACCGTAACCGGCCGGCGCCGGCAGCGCGAAGTTCCGGTATTTCTCGGCTAGAATCAGCGCCGGCCTTTGCTTTTGCAGGCGAAAATTCTGCGCCCTGGGATTGAAGACTTCACCATAGCGCGCGCACTCGACCACGCGCGCTCGCGGAAAGCGGGCGCGTATCGCCGCCGTGCGCGAATGCCCGGTGACGGCGGCTTCGATATACAAGGTATCTATCATGCGGGCCTAAACAACGAAAGCGGAAACTCGGTCGGGTGCTCATTATAAATGACGATAGGCCGGGGCCGGCGCTTGCTGATAGAATCGTGGCTTTTAAACCGACTCAGCCATGCGATTGATCAGAGGCCTGCATCATCTGGAACCGTTGCGCGACGGTTGCGCATTGACGATAGGCAATTTCGACGGGCTGCACCTCGGCCACCGCCGCGTCATCGAAACCCTGGCCGAGCATGGCCGCCGCCTGCGGCTGCCGACCGTGGCGATGGTGTTCGAGCCGCAACCGCTGGAATATTTTCTCGGCGACCACGCCCCGTCGCGGCTGACCCGCTTGCGGGAAAAAGCCATTCAATTCGCCAAACTGCCGATAGACGAACTGTTGGTGCTGCCCTTCAACCGGACCCTGGCCGATTGCGATGCCGAGCATTTCATTCGCGACATTCTGGTCGGCCGCCTGCACGTCAAGCATTTGGTGGTCGGCGACGACTTTCATTTCGGCAAGGCCAGACGCGGCAATTTCGCGATGCTGCAGCATTTCGGCGAACAATTCGGATTCGCGGTCGAAGACAGCCATTCCTTCGAGGTCGAGAATTTGCGGGTCAGCAGCACCCTGATTCGGGATGCCCTCAGCGAAGGTCAACTGGAGCTGGCTCGAGCCATGTTGGGGCGCGATTTTTCGGTGTGCGGACGGGTAGCCCACGGCGACAAGCGCGGTCGCGAACTGGGTTTCCCGACCGCCAACGTCCAGATGTTCCGCAAAAATACGCCGATCGTCGGCGTGTACGCGGTGACGATGAGCGGTCTGGACGGTAACGAATATCCAGGGGTCGCCAACGTCGGCACCCGTCCCACGGTCGACGGCGGCGCCAAAGTGGTCTTGGAAACCCATTTATTCGATTTCAATCAAGACATTTACGGCCAATACGTGGAGGTTCATTTCAAGCGCAAATTGCGTGACGAAACCCGCTTTCCGTCGTTGACGGCACTAAAAGCGCAAATCCAACTGGATGTGGTCGATGCGCGGCGGTATTTCAGCGAGGAGGCTTTGGGATGAACGGACAAGATCGGGTGGCTTCGCCCTGCGTGCGCAATTGTTGCCTGGACGACGAGGACATTTGCTTGGGATGCTTCCGGAGTTTGCCGGAAATTTGCGCCTGGAGCACCGCCGACGACCGCGAGCGCTTTCGTTGTCTGGCCCGCGCCGAACAGCGTAAAACGGCAAGGGCGACCAAAGTCCAAGCAGGAGCCGGCGAGCCAACCGGCGGCATCTCGCCGTAGCATGCGGGCATTCGCCAATGCGCAATGGCGCGCCGCCGAGAAAATCTCAGATCTTATGGGTCTGGATCGCCAAGCCGAGTTGCTGATAATGCCGATAGCGCTGGCGACCGGCTTGTTTGCTGGCTTCGCTGTTATCAAGGATCTCGAGTATCCGTTCGGTCGGCGGCGAGGAGGGCGGAAAGTCGGCGGACAGGTTGACGATGACGCCGCGCCAGCTTTCCGGAATGTCGCCGGCGCCGATCAGAATTGTGCCGGAGTAGCTTGGTAACGCGCCCGAATAACGTTGATGCGGCACGAAACTGCCCGCCCGAAACGTCCACAAACGCTTGTCCATCAGCTCGGCCTGCTCGGCCGAATCGGTGAGCACATAACAAAATCGGCCGCTACGGTAGATCTTTTCGATCAGTTTGCAGGCGAATTCGTAGCGCTGTTCCTGATCGTGCGAAGCCAGCACGTAAAAGCTGACTTCAGGCAGAGTGGGTGAATGGCCGGGCTCGGTCATGTCGTGGGCGTGGCTTGGCGGGGGCAGCGGCAACCGCTGCGGCCGAGGTTAATTTCCCCCAAACCAACTTACGCCGCCGCCCGGTTCAGCAAATACTGAGTCAGCAACGGTACCGGCCGGCCGGTCGCGCCTTTATTGGCGCCGGTACGCCAAGCGGTGCCGGCGATGTCGATGTGAGCCCAGCGGAAATCCTCGGCGAATTTGGACAGAAACACCGCCGCGGTAATGCTGCCGCCGTCCGGGCCGCCGATGTTGGCCAGATCGGCGAAATTGGATTTAAGCTGTTCCTGGTATTCTTCCCAGATCGGCATGCGCCAGAGCATGTCGCAGGCGGTTTCGCTGGCACCCAGCAGATCGCTGCACAATTTGTCGTCGTTACCGAACAGGCCGCTCGGCACCCGGCCCAGCGCGACAATGCAGGCGCCGGTCAGCGTGGCCATGTCGATCACCACGTCGGGATTATATTTTTTGGCGTAGGTCAGCGTGTCGCACAGAATCAAGCGGCCTTCGGCATCGGTGTTCAGCACTTCGATGGTTTTGCCGGACATGCTGGTCAGGATGTCGCCGGGTTTGTTGGCGGCGCCGTCCGGCAGGTTTTCGGAAGACGGAATCAGGCCGACGATGTTCAGCGGCAAGTTCAATTGGGTGACCGCTCGCAGAATCCCTAACACGCTAGCCCCGCCGCACATGTCGTACTTCATTTCGTCCATGCCTTGGCCGGGTTTCAGCGAGATACCGCCGGCATCGAAGGTCAGGCCCTTGCCGACCAGCACGATGGGTTTGTGGTTGCCGTCGCCGCCCTGATACTCCAGGCAAATCAGCTTGGCCGGCTGGCGGCTGCCGCGCGATACGGCCAGGAACGAGCCCATGCCCAGCGCTTCCATGTCGTGTTCTTCCAGAATTTGGCAGGTCAGTTTGTCGTGTTGGCCGGCCAGTGCCAAGGCCTGCTCGGCCAGATAAGTCGGCGTGCAGACGTTGCCGGGCAGGTCGCCGAGCGATTTGGCTAGCTCGACGCCGGCCGCAATCGCCGCGCCTTGTCGCAATCCGGCTTCGGCCTGGGCGTGTTGCGCCTCGCTGGTTATGATGGTCAGTTGTTGCAACGGAATCTTGTCGTCGATTTTTTTGGTCGCGCTGTATTGATAAACGCCGTCGCCAAACAGCTCGACGATTTGGCGGGCTTTCCATGGCACGTCGGCGGCTTCGACCTCAATGTCCAGCAGAGCGGCGGCCGCGGCCTTGACCTTGCTCGCCTTGACCGCGCCTACCGCCGCGGTCAGCGCCTTGCGGAACTGCTTGCGGCCGACCTTGCCGCGCTCGCCGAATCCGACCAACACCACGCGTTGAATACCGCCTTCCGGCAAATGGTTGATTAACAGTGTTTCGGCGTTTTTCCCCTTGATATCGCCCCGGCCGATCAGTTTGGCGAGCAGGCCGCCAAATTGTTGATCCAGAGCAGTCGCGGCCGGGCTGAGTTGTTGGTTTTCGTAGAGGCCGACCAGTAGGCAGTCGCTTTGCAGTTTGTCTAGGGGAGCGCTTTCTATAAAATAGTCCATTGCGATAGGTCGTGAGTGTCTTGGATTGAGGGGTTTCGCCGAGGCGCGGCCGAGTTCGCCGGATTATACCTTAGAAAATCAGGAGTGCGTTGTTGAGCAATTTGCGAGCTTTACCCAGTGCCGGCCGGCCGTTTCGGCTGTTGACGGTGCTGGACAAAATGATCGTCAAGGAGTTGTTTTTGACGGTCGCCGGGGTGTTGACGGTGCTGGTGGTGATTATCGTCAGCCGCAAATTCATCCGGGTGTTGGCTCAGGCCATCGAAGGTAACATCGCCAATGAGACGGTACTGACTTTATTGGGTCTGAAAATTGTCTTGGCCGCCAATGCCTTCCTGCCGGCATCGCTGTTCATGGCGGTGCTGATGGTGTTGGGGCGGATGTACCGGGAACAAGAGATGGCGGCGATCGCCTCCGCCGGCGGCAGTGTGTTCACGATTTACCGCGCGGTATTTCTGTTGGTCGTGCCGCTGAGTCTGGCCGGCGTGGCATTGTCGATGCAGGCGGCGCCCTGGGCCGAGGCGATGAGCGAAAAGCTGATGCATCAGGATCGGCAAGACGCCGATATTCGCGGCATCTCGGCCGGCCGTTTCAGCGAATACAGCGACGGCGAGTTGATCTTTTATACCGAGTCCGTCGATAAGGACGGCCGCATGCACCAAGTGTTCGTGCAAAACAAACAAGGCGAGCGCACCGGTGTCGTCAACGCCGAAACCGGGCGCTTGGCATTTTTACCCGGCGGCCTGTACTTAATACTGGAAAATGGCGAACGGGTGATGGGCCAGCCCGGCAATCGGGACTTCACGATCGAAAAATTCGGTGAATATTCGGTACTGGTGGAAAAGAAAACCACCGAACTGGTCTTGGGCCGGGAGGCGGTGGCAACCGAAGACTTGTGGTCGTCTAAAGAAACCCGCGATGTCGCCGAATTGCAGGATCGCTTGAACACGCCTTCCGGCGTGATCTTGCTGGCGTTTTTGGGCGTACCGCTGGCGCGGCTTTCGCCGCGAGGCGGTATTTACGGCAGCATGATGGTGGCTTTCGGTATTTATTTCGTGTACGGCAATTTGCAACGGGTCAATCATAGCTGGGTAGTCGGCGGCAAGGTACCGGGCTGGCTCGGCTATTTTTGGGTGGACGCGTTGTTGTTGCTGGTTGGCCTGCTAATGCTGGCTCGCCTGTACGGCTGGCGCTGGCTGTGGGAAACCGTAAAGGGGAAAGTGGCATGATCAACGTTCTGACCTGGTATATCGTCAAGGAAATCGTTAAGGGTTCGTTGATTGCCGTGTTGCTGTTGTTGACCTTGTTCAACCTGTTCAGCTTCAGTGACGAGCTGAAAGACTTGGGTCAAGGCAATTACGGGCTGAAACAAATCCTATGGTTCCTGACCTTGACTTCGCCCCGGGTGTTTTACGAATTGATCCCGTCATCGGCATTGCTGGGTAGCTTGTTCGTGGTTGGCTCAATGGCGAACAACCGGGAAATCGTCGCGATGCGCGCGGCCGGTTTGTCGATCGCCTGGATCATCCGCTCGATCATGTTGGCCGGTCTGTTGCTGGTCAGCGTTGCGGTCGCGGTAGGTGAATTCGTCGCGCCGACTTGCGAGAAAGCCGCGCAAGTCCTGAAAACCACCGCCTTGCATGACGGCGTGGTGATGCGCTCGCTTTACGGCATGTGGCTGCGCGAAGGCGACAGCTTCATCAATGTCCGTAAACTGCAAGACGACGGCACCTTGGCTGATATCCGGATTTACGACATCGGCGACCAACACCGGGTGAGTCGAATCACCCAGGCCGAACGTGCCCAATTTCTGGGCAACAGGCAGTGGAAGCTGGAAAACGTCCGCTATTCGGAAATCGGCCAACCGCGAATTTTAGCTGGCGCCCAACCCGAACAGGCCTGGACTTCGGGCATCGATTCGGATTTACTGAAAGTGGCGGTCGTCAATTCGGACAATTTGTCGTTGTACGATTTGTTTATGTATATCGATTTTCTGAAACAGAACAGTCAGAAATCGCAAAGTTACGAGCTGGCGTTCTGGAGTCGTTTGATCAACCCGTTCGTAACCTTCGTGATGTTGATGGTGTCGGCGCCGTTCGTGATTGGCATAGGTCGCGGCACCAGTACCGGCGCCAGGGTAATGATAGGCATCGTGATCGGAATGACTTTCAACATTTTCGATCGGATCGCGGGCCACGTCGGCTTGGTTTACGACATGAATCCGATGCTGATGGCCATGCTGCCCAGCGCCGTGGTGTTTTGCGTGGCTTCGTTGGCGGTGTGGCGAGTCAGCTAGCGCTCGAGCGGGCGGGAAAGGGCGGAAGACTCCGCCCCTGGCGGGACTGGGTTACTTGTGGGTCATGAACAGATAGAGAAATTTACATTTCAAGGTCATGTCCTTGCCGTCCAATTCCACGACCGAACAGTCTTCATATTTTTCGCGGCCGGGCGTGATTTGTTTTTTGATCACACCGTTCTCGACACTGTATTTGATTGGAATGGTCATTTCGCCGATACCGCTACGCGCGTCTTCGCCAGTCGTGATCAAGGTGCCGTCTTTTTGAAACTCCCAAGTGACCTGCAAGGGCTTCTTCTCTCTGTCCAATGCCAGAGCTTCGGCGGTGACTTGCCATTTTCCGATGAGTTTGGAGTTGTCTTGCAGTGGTACGTCGGCATGAGCGGCCGCCGAGATCAATGCGCCGAACAGCGACAGGGCTATTGTTATAGTTTTCATTGTGGACTCCCGGACTAGGATTGGTGTGAGGCGCGAATATAGCACATCCATTTCGGCATTATTCCCGGCCATCCGGAAAAAACAGGCGGGTGCCGGAGAAGCGATCATGCCAGGTCAAGCCTTCCCTGTCGATCAAGCACCATACGAAGCCCAAGCCCAGACAGCTCCAAGACAGTAGGCCGCCGATAAAGCGCAAGCCGGCGCGCGGCCATCCCACGCTGCCGCCGGCGCTGTCGACGACCCGGATTTTCCAGGCTTTCAAGCCGAGCGTCTGTCCACCGTGCGTCCAAAACCAACCGTAAAAACCGAACGCCACCGCCAACAAGTACAGCGGATAGTAATATTGGCCGCTTTTAAAGGCTTCGCCGGCGTTGAACGGCAGGATCAGCGCGGTTGCCAGAAACCAGATCGCCAACAACAGGAAGCCGTCGTAAAACACGGCGGCCATACGACGCAAAAAACCCGGTGTCGCGGCTTTGGCGGCACCGGGTTTCGCGGTTTGAAAAAGTTCGTTACGCCGCAATTATTTTTCAAACAAGGCCAGCTTCTGGCCCATGTACATGCTCATGCCGACCAGGCAGCCCAGCATAACCAGCGAGAACAAGAAAGGCGGCCGGTGAAACACCAGCAATGCAAAATCGGCCACGAACAGACTGGTGAACAAGGGTTGGTCGATAAAACCATTTAATATCTTCTTAAACATACGCTCCACGCTCCGAAGTAAATTGCCCGCCGCCGGAGCCCGGACAACGAGGACAGTCATCGATATTATTTAGTATCGCCGCCACTCGGCGAGTCTCTGAATTCTACCTATAAAGGTAGGGATTGTAAAAGAAAGCGCTCGATTGAGCATGAATCTGGCTCGGTGTTATGATACAGGCGCCCGGCCGGCCGATCCAGCTTGACAGCCCGCGCGACCCGCCGCCACTCAAAACTTTAGGGATAGAGCCATTTTTAGTTTTTTCAGAAGAATTTTCTCGCCACCCGGCGCCGTTGCCGTAGCGGCTCCGGCCGCGCCGCGGTCCGGCAATGCCCCGAGAATATACGCGCGCGCCGAACATTGTATTTCCAGAGCGCAAATCAGCGAAAATGCCTTGAAGGTATTGTTGCGGCTAAAAAAAGCCGATTTCGAGGCCTATCTGGTCGGCGGATGCGTCAGGGATTTGCTTTTAGGCCGAGAGCCGAAAGACTTCGATGTCGCGACTAACGCCAGCCCCGAGCAGGTCAAGCAGATATTCCGCAATTGCCGAATCATAGGCCGGCGCTTCCGGCTGGCCCACGTATTTTTCGGCCGGGAAATTATCGAGGTAGCCACCTTCCGGGGTTCGGAAGCCGAAGAGCCGGATCAACAAGTAGTACACGAAGACGGCCGTTTACTGCGCGATAACGTATTCGGTACGCTGGAGGAGGATGTCTGGCGGCGGGATTTCACCGTCAACGCGCTCTACTACAATATTCGCGATTTTTCGGTCGTGGACTTTACCGGCGGCATGCGCGACCACGCCGCCGGCATCTTGAAACTGATCGGCGATCCCCGGCAGCGTTACCGCGAAGATCCGGTGCGGATGCTGCGCGCGGTGCGCTTTGCGGTCAAACTGAGTTTCAGCTTGCATCCGGACACGGGGCAGCCGATATACGAACTTGCCGATCTGCTAAAAAGCATACCCTCCGCGCGCCTGTACGACGAAGTGTTGAAGTTGTTTCTGGCCGGCTACGGCGTGCAGACCTTCGAAATGCTTCGTCATTACGGCTTGTTCGCGATCCTGTTTCCCGACACCGATCGGTGCCTGGCCAGCGAGGATCACGATTTCCCCCGACTGTTTCTGATCCGAGCACTGGAAAATTCCGACGCGCGCTTTAACGAGGGCAAGACGCTGACCCCCTATTTTCTGCTGGCCGCGTTATTGTGGGAACCCTTGGCCGTGTCCGCCCAACAACGCCTCACCCACGGCGAAAACGAAACGCTGGCCTATCAGAACGCCGCCAACGAGGTGTTGGGGCGGCAGGTTAAGATTACCGCCATGCCGCGCCACATCACGCAATCGATACGAGACGTTTGGTTTTTGCAACAGAAATTTACCCGCACGGTGGGTTCGCGGCCATTTCGCTTGCTCGAACAACCCAAATTCCGCGCGGCCTACGACTTCCTGCATTTGCGCGCGGAAACCGGCGGCGCCGATCCGGAATTGGTCGCCTGGTGGACGCGCTTTCAGGAAGCCGACGAAGACGAACGCAACCGGATGACCGCGCCGCCCAAGGGCGGCGGCAAACCCCGAGCGCGAAAAACAGGCCGCTACCGTTCTCGTTCCAAACAACCTAACCCGCAATGAGCCTACCCGCTGGTTATAGGGAAGCCTATATCGGCCTGGGCAGCAATCTGGAAGACTCGGTCGCTCACGTCACGCAAGCCAGAGTCGAGATCGCCGCGCTAGCCGAGGTTATCGAACTGGGTTTTTCGGCGCTGTACCGCAGCCTGCCGGTCGGGCCGCAAGATCAACCGGACTACGTTAACGCGGCGATGCGGATCGCCACCGCGTTGCCGGCCATCGATTTGTTGCGCCGGCTGCAAGCTATCGAAAACCGCCACGGTCGAGTGCGCGGGCAACGCTGGGGCGCCCGCACCCTGGATTTGGATCTGTTGCTCTACGACGCTCAAATCATCGAGCAACCCGACTTGATCGTCCCCCATCCCGAACTGGCCAAGCGTGCCTTTGTCCTGTATCCGCTGGCCGAGCTTTCGGTACCGGATTTGACGGTACCCGGCCTCGGCTCGCTGTCGGAATTGATGACTCACTGCCCCCCGGACGGGCTGACCCGATTCGTTTCATGACCCTGTACGGCGAGACGGCCAAAATGTTGACGGTCAGCGATCTGGCGGCGATGAAGCGCGCCGGCGAAAAAATTAGCTGCCTGACCGCTTACGACGCCAGCTTCGCCGCCGTACTCGATCGAACGGGTATCGACGTGCTGCTGGTTGGCGATTCGTTGGGCATGGTCATCCAAGGCGAAACGACTACATTGCCCGTGACCATCGACGACATGGTCTACCACGGCCGCTGCGTGGCAAGGGCGCGTCGCCGGGCGTTTTTGATCGTCGATTTGCCGTTTGCCAGCTACGCGCTGCCCGAACAAGCGCTGAGCAATGCCGCTCGGCTAATCCGCGAGGGCGGCGCGCAAATGGTCAAGCTGGAAGGCGCCAAGCCGGCCATCGTTGCCTTTTTGGTCGAGCAAGGCATTCCGGTGTGCGGGCATCTGGGCCTGCTGCCGCAATCGGTCAACCGGCTGGGCGGGTATCGGGTGCAAGGCCGAGACGCCGACCAAGCCGAGCGGATTCTGGCCGACGCCGTGGCATTGGAACAAGCCGGCGCCGGCGCTCTGGTGCTGGAATGCGTGCCGGCGGCACTGGCCGCCAGCATCAGCCGGCGGTTGGCGGTACCGGTAATCGGCATCGGCGCCGGCGCCGCTTGCGACGGCCAAGTATTGGTGGTCTACGACATGCTCGACATTGGCGTCGGCAAACGGCCGCGTTTTTCGAAAAACTTCATGGCCGGCGCGGCCGGCGTCGCGGATGCGGTCAGCCGCTACCGCGCCGCCGTCAAATCCGGCGCATTTCCCGGCTCCGAACACAGCTACTGATGATGCAAACCGTCGAACGCATTGAAGCATTGCGAACGCTGCTGAAGCCCTGGCGACGCGCGGATTTGAAAATTGCCTTCGTGCCGACGATGGGCAATCTGCATGCCGGACATCTCCGGCTGGTGGAGGCGGCTCGCCGGCAAGCCGACAAGGTTGTCGTCAGTATTTTCGTGAATCCGGCTCAGTTCGGCCCCAATGAGGATTTTGGCAGTTACCCGCGCACCGAAGCCGACGACGCCGCCAAATTGAGCGAAGCCGGTGCCGACCTGCTGTTTCTGCCCGGCGTCGCCGAAATCTATCCGCGGACCTCCCTGACGACGGTTTCGGTTGCCGGTTTGTCGACCATTCATTGCGGCGCGAGTCGGCCGGGGCATTTCGACGGCGTAGCGTTAGTCGTCTGCAAATTGTTGAACATGGTTCAGCCCGATCTGCTGCTGCTTGGCGAAAAGGATTTTCAACAGCTGACGCTGATCCGGCGCATGGTAGCCGATCTGAATTTGCCGGTCGAAATCCAAGGTGTCGCGACGGCGCGGGACGATGACGGGTTGGCGCTCAGTTCGCGTAACGGTTATTTGACGCCGCCGCAACGCGCTACCGCGCCCGAATTGTACCGTTGTTTGTGTGCCGCTAAAGCGGCGATACGGCACGGCGAGCGGGATTTTGCCGCGATAGAGGCCGCTCAATCGCTTCGGCTGGCGCAAGCAGGATTCGTTGTGGATTACTTTACGATTTGTCGCGCCGCCGATCTGGCGCCCGCAACCTTAGGCGACACCGACATGGTGATTCTTGCCGCCGCCAAACTCGGCAACACCCGCTTGATCGACAACCTGACTTGCCGTTCAAATGATTGACGAGACAAGGCTTTCCGGCGACAAAGCCAATGTCGATATTTGATAGCCCGTTCAAATTCAGGCATAATCGCTGCCCCTGTCTTCGAACTTGTTTATCATGCAAACCATCATGCTTAAAGCCAAGTTACACCGTGCGCGGGTAACGCATTCAGAACTGGATTACGAAGGATCCTGTGCGATTGACGGCAAGATTTTGGATTTTTCAGGGATTAGGGAATACGAGCAGATCCATATTTACAACGTCAACAACGGCGAACGCTTCACGACGTACGCAATTCGCGCTCAGGACGGCTCCGGTATTTTTTCGATCAACGGCGCGGCGGCTCGTTTGGCGTGTCCCGGCGATTTGATCATCGTCGCCGCTTACGTCAGCCTCGACGAAAAAGAGTTGAAAAACTATCAACCGACGCTGGTCTACTTCGACGGCAACAACAACATCAGCCACTCCAGCCACGCCATCCCGGTTCAGGCGGCTTAAAATCTTACTCAACCGCCGCTGTCTCGCGGGCGGTTGAGTCCTGCCTGTCTAAGCTTCAGACACGTCGATTTCGCTGATTTTCTCGGTCAGCGTAATGCTTTGTTCTATCGTCACCAACACCTTCTGATAGCCGATGCGCTTGTTGCTATTGATCAGCAACGGCGATTTGATCGAACCCTTGATGGTCGGCTTGCCGTTTTCCTGCTCGTTATCCTTGTGCAGCAAAATCAAGATCAATAAATCGTCGCCTTGCTCGATTTTCAATAGCGCTTCTTCGTCGTCGGTCAACGTGAAGTTGTAATTGATGTTGAAATGGGCCGGATGCGCGACCGAGAACGTCAATTCCGCGTTATCGACCGCTTGCAGCCAATAAACGATTTCGCTGCCTTCCTGATGAAACAGCTTGAAACGGGTTTCATCCTCGAAGCCAGGGATACCGCGCGGAAAGCTGATGATGGTGTCCGGATTGATGTCTTGGTTGCCTAGCAATTTCGATTGAATTTCCATGATCCCGCCAATTTCTATTGAAGCCTTGTTGAGTGGCCTCGTTGATAAATGCCCCCAAGTTATAGCATGTAACCGGTGATTTGCAATCCTTGCCGGGAGACTTGCCTTGCGCAATCGCCCATTCCGGCCTAAAATCGCCTTCCCTCTTTCAGGTGTCCTGGACCCAACTGGGTCCGGCTTAAACAGGAAGTCGGTGAGCCGGTGTCATCCACCGTTCATGCCGACGCTGCCCCCGCAACGGTAGATAAGTCAAGAACTGCGAACAAGCCACTGTGCCATCGCGCATGGGAAGGCCGCAGCTTCAGGCCGGCAGGCCGCTTATAAGCCCGGAGACTGGCCGGAAAGATCATTCGAGACAGCGGAGGGCTGTTTACGGAATGGTCGCAGCCTGTCTACGCCTTTTTCGTGCCCCGTTTCTCCTCTGTCGTTTTTCTATCCCGATTGCGCGGTGGGCGCAGAGGACAAGCATGCACAAAAATTACTACCCATTGCTGGCACTGGCGGGAGCCGGTACCGTTTTTTCAGGGCCAACAGCGGCCGAATCGAGTGCCAATCTGCCGGATACCGTGGTCACGGCAACCCGTAGCGCCACCGTCGCCGACGAGTTGGCGAGCGCAACCACGGTATTTACTCGCAACGACATTGAGCAACTGCAAGTCAAAACCTTGCCGGATCTGCTGAAAACCGCGCCGGGCCTGGATATTACCCAGAACGGCGGATACGGCCAACAAGCGAATGTGTACCTGCGCGGCACCAATTCCGACCATATTCTGGTGTTAATCGACGGCATCAAGGCCGGTTCGGTGACCTTGGGCACGACCGCGTTTCAGTGGCTGCCGCTCGATCAGATCG
>NZ_JBYMAP010000012.1:0-32222 GCF_057766305.1 Methylomonas sp. BG-2
CTCCTATGTACAATATAAAATGGTCGGTGAAACAATCTCCGAAGACAAAATACTAGCACACCAGGAATCGAGTTTTACCGTTCGGCTTCTGAAGCGTATGGAGGCAATCTACTCTCCAGAACGACTGAAGGAAGAACGCCGCAAAGCAGCAATCTTTTTTGAGAAGTTGCGGATCGCCCATGAATATGGAGCAACTATTCGTGAGCAAGTTTTTAGCTTGCGTCAGTTAACTTGGCCCGGTGCCCCAACGCCTTCCTGACTTCGTTCCAACCCCTCAGCTAATTTGTTCCCTATTTTAAATGACGGCTTTCCGATCTTTCGCTACCAGATATTCAAATTTTTGAATGTCGCGTTATGGCCGAAAGCCGAAGTTAAAGAGACTTCTCACGTGCAATTTAGCCAAGGGTACCCACTGCGTACTTTTTGGCTTTCGCCACCATGCCGGCCTTTTAATGGTACGCGATGCGTACCCTACATCTGGAGTATTAGACACATCAGATTAATGATTGGACACAGATGGTTTGCCGCCATTGGTTGGCGTGCATTCTAAGGCTGTAAATGGCCGAAAGCCTCCCGGCCCCACCCGCTGCCTCCCGCCCTTATTCCACACTCCCCTGCGACCGCGTCGTCCAGGATTCCTTGGCCGCCGGATCGACGTGGAAGGCCAGTGCCGCGGGTTTGTGCAGCAAGCCGTCTTCGCCGGAGGCGTTGGGGTTGAGTTGGCGTTTTTGCACGAAATCCACCAAGCGGCGCAAATGGTAGATCGCCAGCACCCGGTTGGTCTCGCTGCCGGCGTAAATCAGATAGCCGACGTTGTCCTCGTTCAGCGCCGGGTTGCGGGCGATCAAGGCGTCCAGGCCGGCGCGGTCGGCGGCCAGATTTTTCAACACCGAATCGGGCCGCTGGCAAATTAAGCTTCGCCAATGTTGCGCCAGACTGCCGTTAAGCTGATGGCGCTGCATCGCCCGCACCTCGTCGTCGCCGCATACGAAACTTTCCGCGACCAAATAATGGCGATCGCGCTCGCCGTCGTTGGCGAACAAGGCCAATTTGTCCAGCGCGGGATCGGCCAAAGCCAGCAAAAAGGCGTGCGGCGAGCGGATGTGCTTGTCTATCGTCACCACCCAGGGCAGGGCGCGGCCGGTGGTTTCGAAGCGGGCCGTGACGCTGCCGATCACCCCGGCCCGCGACAACTCCTGCTCGCGGCCGGCCGGCTTGACTAAAAACGCGTCGACCGCCGCGATCCGGGTGTTGAAGCCGGCGGCGTGGTAGTGCTGGACGATGGTCGAGTAGCGCGGCTGATACGGGATGGCCGTCCCGTCGTAAAGAATGTTGATGCGCCGCAAGCGGAAACCTCGCCCGGATGACGCGGAACCCGACATTCAAAGCGGCGCCAATTTTCCGCAACGCCGGCCATTTCAGGCGATATGGATAAAAATTTTCTCGTTTTCGGCGGCGCGTTTCAGTTTCTCGAACAGCGTTTCGAAAGCCGCCCGGCTGGAACCGACGAAATCGGCCGATTTTGATTTTCCGACCAAAATGCAGCCCTCGGTATCCTTGGCGCTATTGCCGGGATGTATCCGGACGCCGTCGAAATTCGGCACATTCAGCAGCAGCGGCAACGGTTTTTTAAAGCGCTCGGAAAAATTGATGATGATTTCGTAGGAGCCGGCTGGAATCGCGGTCATGCCCTTGACTTTGACCGGCCGGACCTTGTCTTCCAAGGTGTAACATTCAAAGGTCCCGTTAATACGCAATTCGCCTATCGTACTTTCGTCGGTGAATTCGACGCGGGTCAGGTTCAGCTCCATACAGCCTCCTCGAAGCTAAGGTTTTCAAGAGGTAATTATTCAGCTCGAAGCAACTACAGCTCCTCTCCAGCGAGAGGGCGTAAACCGCCTGTTTTTGGCGGATGCTGAATAGTTACTTCAAAAGTAAATCTTGCCGGTTTTCGTGCGGCGGGCGATTATCTCGCCTAAGGTTCGGGTTCTGCCAAGTGGGCATTGCGTCCGCAAACTCGCGGCGTCGTAACGCTGAATTTTAGTAGTAGACCGGCCAATTCGCCTAAACATTCAGCAAGAAGATTCCCCGCCAAAATCTTCCGGCAATGCATTAACATGCCCGCCTCAACCAACCGGGGAGTTTTATGAATTTAACCGAAGCGATCTTGCGCAAGGGTCAAAATCTGTATGAAGACGACGACTACATCCTGCTGTGGACCAAGTTTTTCGGGCTCAGCATTCTGGCGCTGACGTCGTATTTCGTATACGTCAAGGCCAAACACAATCTGTTGAAATTGAACGGCCGGGAGAAGGCCTATCTGATGAGCGTCTCGTTTTATCTGACCAAGCAGCACGGCGTCAGCCCGCGCGCGGTGCTGGACGACACCTATTTGTTCAAGGATTTCGCCCAGGCGATCGCCAATCGCGGCAGCGAAAGCTATCAGAATTACTTCAAGGAACCGAGCAAGGACAAGGCTAAGCATTATGCGGTGCAGTCCGGCCGCCGCTACAGCAAAAAGGCCAAGAAGTGATCCCCGGCTCCGCCACGGCGGAGCCGGATAGAGCCGGCGCCTAGACTCTGACGTCGATGCCGCCGGCCGGCGCGGAAGCCGATTCCAGCAATTTCAGCGCGGCCTGGCCTTGTTGTTCCTGCAATTCCTTGGCTTTGTTCAGCACGGCGACTTCGAGTTGTTGGCCGGTTTTTTGGTTGGACAATTGCGTCGCGAACGCGGCGATTGACGGGACGGAATCCAGCATGGCGATACCTCGTTGGGTTGGGGCCGGCGATAGCCGGCCTGTCTGGTTAGCGGACGATAAGCCGAAAACTTGAGAGTGGCCGCAATTTCCGCCGGCCGGGTCTTAGCCGGCCGGGAAGAAAATCGCCGCGAGAGCGTTCAAGGTTTCCCGGTCGGGCCGGTCGGCGTAGACCGCGCGGCCGGGTTGGTCCGGGCGCATGCCGCGCACGAACAAATATTTGATGCCGCCGAAATGGCGCTGGTAGTCATAATCCGCCAGCCGCAGCCGCAAATAACGATCCAGAACGACGCTGTACAACCAGTATTGCAAACCGTAGTTATGTTCGCGCATCGCTTGCACCAAGGCGTCCGGGCCGTAGTCGGCCAGCGTGTTGGTCTTGTAATCCAGCAGATAATACCGGCCGCCGTGTTCGCAAACCAAGTCGATGAAGCCGGTCAGATAGCCGTTCAGGCGCTTGGCGGCCAGGGCTTGAAAGGCCGGGCAGCCGGCCAGCAGCCGGTTGATGCGGACGGTATCGATAGGCTTGACCAGCGACAGGTAAAACGGCATTTCCTTGATGCAGCGCTCGGCCGGCAAATCCAACAAGCGAAACCCGCCGTTCTCGGTCAATGGCGTGCCGACCGTCGCGGCCAGCAGATCGTCCAGCAATTTCGGATGCGTCAGGTGCAAGCCGTGGCGCAAACACGCCATTTCGCGCGGCCGGCCCAGATCGGCTCCGGTCGCCAAGGCCTGAAAGCTCAGCGTCTCCAATAAACTGTGGACAACGTTGCCGGTGGCGGCGCCCTTGGGCAGGCCGCCGGCTTCGACGTGGGCGTCGGCCGGTTCGGCGGCCTTGTCGGCCGGCAGTTCCGGGGCGGCATCGTGGCCGGATTCGGCCAGCGCGGTATAACTGCTCATTTGCCAGAGACTGCGTAGATCGCGGGTTTGTCTGCGATAATCCAGAGCGGCGACGCTTGGCTGTTGCCGCCTGGCCGCCGGCCTGGCGGCCGCGACGGCGTCGGTTGTCAACAGGCGGTGTTCGAAGCAGGCCGGCGCGGCCTGGGCCAGCCCGGCCAAGACTTGCCGTTGACCGGCGAAATCCAGATCGGCGAACCCGAACAAATAAGCCATCGCCGACTCGTTGGGCCGGTCCTTGCCGCGCACGTCGGCCCAAAACAGATAGCAGCGGTATTTGGCGCGGGTCACGGCGACGTAAAACAAGCGCAGGTCTTCGGCCAATTCCTCTTGCAAGGCCTGCTCCCGGCGCCGCTCGAACTCGGCGGAACCCAAATCCGCGATCATCGCGCCGGCTTCGTGGCATTGCACCAGCAGGCGCTCGTTTTTCAGCCGATCGCTACGCCGCCACAAGTCCGGGCAAAACACCACCGGATATTCCAGGCCCTTGGCGCTGTGAGTGGTGACGATCTTGACCGCGTCGGCATCGCTTTCCAGCCGCAATTGCCGGTCGTCGCCGTTGTCGCGCTCGGCTTGCAAGATCGCCCGCCGCAGCCAGTCCAGGGTTTTATGGATGGCCAGATGCTCGTCCAGCGCGGCCTGCTGCAGGCGCTCGGCCAAATGATGAATATTGGTCAGCGCCCGCTCGGCCTGGAGCAGGCCGGACAATCGGGTTTCCACGCCCTCGCGGCGCAGCAGTTGCCGCAGCATCGCCAGCAGCCCGTGGCGCTGCCAGCACTGCAGATAGTCCTGAAACCGGTTCATCCAAGCGTCCAGCGCGGCTTCGTCTTGTAACAAGCGGTACAGCGCCTGACCGGTCAAACCGAACCAGGGCACGGTCAACGCCGATTTCAAGGCCTCCAACTGGCCGGCTTGGGCAACGGCCTGCAGCACCGCATGCAATTCCAGCGCTTGTTCGGACGCGAATACCGACTGCTTGCTGTTCAATACCGCGGCGATGCCGGCGCTTTGCAGCGCGGCTTGATAGTCGGCGGCGGCGCGGTTGCTGCGGACCAAAACCGCAATGTCGCCGGCCGCCAACCGCCGGTTTTGGCTGTTTTCGACGACGGCGCCGTCGGCCAGCAGCCGGCCGATTTCGGCGACGGTCGCGGCCCGCAGTTTTTCGGCAACCTCGCTGGAACTGCCCTGCCGCGCGGTCCAATGTTCCTGCTTGTCGGAATTTTTATCCAACTGCCACAGCACCAGCGGCGCGCCGCCGGCCAGCTGGCCGGCGGCGCCGTCCCGGCCGGCCTGGACCGGGTGAAAGTCCAGTTGTTCGAATAAAAACGGCCTGGGTCGTTGAAACAACCGGTTGACCGCGCCGACCAGATCGGGATGCGAGCGCCAGTTATGGGACAGCGTGTAATGTTGCGCGGCCTGACGCTGGGCGGCGAAATAGGAAAAGATGTCGGCGCCGCGAAACTTGTAGATGGCCTGCTTGGGATCGCCGATCAGATACAGATAGAGCGTCGGTGCCGCAAACAGGGTCGAGAAGATTTGCCATTGGTGCAGGTCGGTGTCCTGAAACTCGTCGATCAACGCCGCCGCGAAACGCCGCCGCAATTCGGCGATCAACAGTTCACCGTTGGCGCCGGTCAGCGCGGCGGCCAGCCGGACAATCAAATCGTCGAAGGACATCAGATTGCGCTGTTGCAGCAGACCGTCCAGCGTGGCGCGCAAATCCACCAGCAGCGCCGCGCGTAAGCTGGTTTGCAGTTGGCCGGCCGCGTTCGCCAATCGATCGAAGGCTGCCGTATCGATGCCGAGACCGTCCAGATAGGCTTGTTTCTGTTCGGCTGGCGGTTGCAGTTTGGCCTTGCTGGTCTTGAACTTGACCCCGTTCAAAGCGCCGAGCAGGGCAGCGCGGGTCAAGCCGTCCAGATTCGGCAATTCGGCGGCGCGGTCGGCCAGCCAGTTGTGCCAGGCTTGCAGGCGGGCCGGAAAGTCGCGGACGAAGTTGACGGTGAACAGACCGTCCGGAAAGGCGCTTTGCAGCGCGGCGGCCAGCGCCGTCAAGTCGCGGCCGGCGGCGGCGATCGCGTCGTCCAGCTCGGCCAGTTGCTTATCCAGATCGGCGCCGGCCGGTTGGAAACCTTGTTGGCCGCCAACCCGCACCACGCTGGCCAGTAAACTGTCCGGCGTCGGAAAAGCGCGGGTCAGCAACGCGATTTGCCAGGCCGGCCGGTCGGCGACTTGGCGGCGCCAGAAATCGTCGGCGCATTGCTGTTGCAGCTCGGCGATATCCCCGCTCAATTCGCAATCGAACAACTGGCCGCTGGCCAGCGCGTGCTCCGCCAGCGCGCGCTGGCAGAAACCGTGGATCGTGAAAATCGCCGCCTGGTCGATGTCCAGCAACGCGGCGTCCAGGCGTTGGCGGACGATGTCCGGAGCCAGCCCCAGGCCGGCCAGCCAAGCGGCGATCGCCGCATCGGTGGCGGCGGCTGGATTCAGCGCGGCTTGGCGGGCTTCGGCCAGGCGGGCGCGAATGCGCTCCTTGAGTTCCTCGGTGGCGGCTTTCGTGAAGGTCACCACCAGCAATTGTTTGATGTCCAGCTCGCGCTCGACCACGAAGCGCAACACCAGCATCGCGATCGTATATGTCTTGCCGGTGCCGGCGCTGGCCTCCAGCAAATTGATGCCGGGTTTCAGCGGCGTGGCGACCGCATCGAAGGCTTCATGCGCCATGCGCGGCCCTCCAGATCGGTTGCAGCCAGTCCCGGCACGCGGTTTCGAAGTCGGCGTCGATCAAGCTATCCAAGTCGCGGTAAGCCAGCAACTGGGCAATCTCCGGTTCGTAACCCAGCGCGACGGCGTTGGCGATTTGATCCAGCGCCGCCTTGCGCGCTCGTTCGGGGTCGTCGTGCGCCAAATAGGCCAGCGCGGCTTCGCTGAAGAATGCATCCGGCCGGCGCCGGCCTTGCTCGAACAAGCCGAACCAATAGGGCAGCTGGGCCGGGTCGGCCAAGTCCGGGCCGAACTGTAATTCGGCGTCGGCGGCCAGCAGATAAGTCGATTGCGGCTGGGCGCGGTTGATCAGCAAATGGTGCAACCAGGCGGCCAACAGGTCGCGGCCTTTCAGTTTGCTGTAGCGGTACAACAAACCGCCGTTTTGGTAGAGATTGCCCAATTTGCCGACCAGGCGCAGGTCGCCGACGCTCAACTCCAGATGAACGGCCGGCAACGCCGCGCCCAAATCCAGCGCCCGAATCCGCTCGGCGAATTCGGCCACGCCCGGCTCGCGGCGCTGCCAGGCGAGTTCGCCGGGGCCGGCCGCCGGCCAGCGGCCTTGGGCTTGCAGCTTAGCCAGCGAAAACGGCCGGCCGGCCAGTTCCGCGGCCAACCAATCCTGGGCGATTTGATAGTCATCCAGGCCGTCCACCGCGAACGGCTCGCGTTCCTCGGCATCGGCGATCAACACCGGCAGCCGCAAGTCCAGCTGCCGGCGCAGAAAATAGCGTTGCGGATGCTGGAAAAAATTCAGCAAATCGGCGATTTCGACGACGGCCAAGGGTTCGGCTTCCAATTCGCCGCGCCACCAGACTTCGGCCGGACGGCGCTCGCCGCGCAATTGGGCGGCCGTGGCGCAATCGTGGCCGGCGTAACTGAACAAGGCCGGTTCGACGCCGTTGAAATAGCGCGGACTGAAGGCATGCAGCGGATGGCGGACCACCGGATCGGCAATCCCGTAATGGTCGCGCAGCACGTCCAGCAATTCGCTGACGATGGGCGACGGCGGAATCTCGCTGTTGTCGCGCTGCGACTGGCCGATATAGGTCAAAATCAGCCGGCGCCGGGCAGACAGCAGGATTTCCAGAAACTGGTAGCGGTCGTCGGCGCGCCGGGAGCGGTCGCCGAGGCGGGGGTGTTCCGCCAGCAGATCGAAGGTGGCTTGGCGGTCGAGCTTGGGAAATTCGCCGTCGTTCATGCCCAGCAACGCAATGATTTGGCAAGGAATCGAACGCATCGGCAACATCGAGCAGAACGTCAGTTGGCCGCGTAAAAAGCCGTTGCCGGATTTGGTTTCGTCGAGCCGGCCGCTCAACCAGGCGGCGACGACGCTCAAGGCCACCGGCTGGTCGTGAATGTCGGCCAGTTCGGCCAGTTCCGCCAACAGATCGTGCAAGGGCTGGCGGTCGGCGGGCTCGGCGCCGGCCAGCAGGCGGCCGGCGTAAAAACCCAGGGTTTTGCACCATTCCGCCAGCGGCTTGGCGGCGGCCAGTTCGTCGCCGGCCCGAAACAGCAGTTTCAGAAAGTCGGCCAGTCCGCCCAGCGCGGCGGCCGAAGCGCCTTCGATGTCCGGGTAGGGTAGGATGCCGTCGATGAATTCAGCGTCGGCCGCCGCGTAACCGATAAACAGTCGCTCCAGACTGGCCTGCCAAGTGTTTTGGGCAATCGCCGGCAAGCCTTGACTCTGCTTGGCCTCGGCCGAACGGCCCCATCGGACCCGAGTGTCGAGCAGCCAATGGCGGATCAGTTCCAGATCGTTGCCGTCCAGCTCGAAACCGGCCGCGACCAGCGGTTGCTCCAGCAAATCCAGTACGGTTTGCCAGCCCAGCCGGCTTTGCGACAAGGCCAGAAAGCGGACGAAGGCGTCCAGCGCGGCGTTGCTGATTTTCAAACTGCGATCGGCGATGGCGTGCTGGATGTCGTCGAATACCGCGCTGATGAAGGGCGCGTACAACTGAATGTCCGGCGCCATCACCACGATGTCGCGCAAGGCTAGGTCGGCGTCGCTTTCCAGCGCGTCCAGCAATAGATTCTTCAGAACCTGGACCTCGCGCAGCCGCGAGTGGCAGGCGTGTATGCTCAAGCTGGCGTCGGCCGCGACTGCCTCGGCGGCACCGGCATTGGCGAGGATGTCGTTTTGCAGGCGGCCCAACAAGCCGGCGGTGTCGGTGCTTTCGAAACTGCTGGGTTCGAAGGCAAATTCGACCTGTTCCAACAACATTTGTTGAAATTCACGGCCTTGCTGGCCCAGTCTGACCAATAAGGGGTGGCCGTCGAACTCCTGAAGTTGCGCCAACAGCCGCTTGCCGGGCAAGTCGGCCCAGTAACCTTGCACCGGATTCAGCAGGTAGAGATGCACGTCGCAATGGCGCGACAAGGCTTGCAAGTAGTTCAACAGTAGCGGCGGCAGGCTGTTGACGCCGAACACCGAGACCCGTTCCGGTAAGTCCCGCCGCCAGGCGCCGGGCGGCGCCGCGTTCAATTTGGCTATCGTTTCCAGCCAGTGTTGACCGCGATGTTTGCCGCCGCCGGCCGCGAGCCGGCGCCACAGCGCGGCCTGCCAGCGCTCGCTGTCGCTGTTGTACAACGGTTGCCGGTTGTGCCAGGCAGCCAGCAGGTCGGGCCTGAGCATTTGATACTGGTCGAACAGGCCGGCCAGTTGCAGCGCGAGCTGATAGCGTTTCAAATCGACATTGTCGCCGGCTAGATATTGGCGGGGAGCCTGATAGACTTCGTCGTCAAGATCGCGCAGCAATGCTTCGAACCGCCAGAGCAGGCGTTGGCGGTCGAAGTCGGCGTCAGGCAGATGTTCGTGCAACCGAGCCGCCAATTCGCCGAAAAACTTGGCCGGGAACAGATAGCGAAAATGCCCCCAGACCTGAAAGCGTTCGGCCAGTTGCTGCGACAGCCAGCGCTCCATGCCTTGGCTTTGAATCAGGAAAATTTCCGCCGCGAACGGCGACGCCAGCGGTGCCGCGCTGATCACGGCCGCCAAGTGCTCCAGCAGATTTTCGGTTTTGTTGGAACTGTGCAGGACGAACATCGGCGGCGGAAAAAATGATTTACAGGCGGCGTAAGCTGGGTAATAGTTTTACAGTAGCGTTTAACCGACAGGAATACAATGAGAAAACTTTTCTGCCTTCTAGCCCTGTGTCTGGCCGCCAATAGCTGGGCCGGGGTCTTTAAATGCACCGATGCCTCCGGCCATACCAATTACCAGTCCTCGCCCTGCAACGAGGAACACAAGGCCGAGCAGGTCAATACCATCACCGGCGGCAAGGTCGATTTGACCGCCAGCGAGCGCCTGCAAGCCGAGGAAGCGGAGCGGAAGAAGCAGCAATCCCTGCAGGAACAAGCCGAACAACAGGCCAAGCTGGACGCGATCGCCCAGCGTAAGCAAGATGCCAGAGCGCAAGCCGAATTGACGCAGGCTTTGATCAAGCAGAATCCGTTGCAGTTTTCGGCGTTTGCGATTCCGCCGTACGATCCGGAAAAATTGCCGGCCCAGGCCAAACCCTTCGAAAACCGGCTGCCGGATGTCGAGAAATTCCGCCGGCTGGCCGCGCAAAAAGCCTTAAGTAGCGGCGAGTGCCAACGGGTTGAGGCCGACGAACTCACCGCGAAGAGCAAGCCGGAACAACTGGTGTTTTTGATCAATTGCAGTAGCGGCAAGACCTTTACTTTCACCGAAACGGAACTGAGCCAACCATGACCTCCAGCAAAATCGTGCTGATCACAGGCTGTTCGTCGGGTATCGGCTACAGCACCGCGTATTACTTGCGCGAGCGCGGCCACCGGGTGATCTGTTCGGCCCGCAAACTCGAAGACGTGGAACGCTTGCGCGGCCAAGGCTACGAATGTCTACAACTGGATCTGGCTGATTCCGCGAGCATCCAGGCGGCCGTCGCGGCCTTGATCGAGCTGACCGGCGGTCGTATCGACGCCTTGTTCAACAACGGCGCCTTCGGCCAACCCGGCGCGGTAGAGGACTTGAGCCGCGAAGTGTTGCGGCATCAGTTCGAAACCAATTTGTTCGGCACCCACGAGTTGACCAATCTGATTTTGCCGCTGATGCGCAAGCAAGGCCACGGCCGGATCATTTATAACAGCTCGGTGCTGGGCTTCGTGGCGATGAAATTTCGCGGCGCCTACAACGCCAGCAAATACGCACTGGAAGGTTTGGCCGACACCTTGAGATTGGAATTGCGCGGCAGCGGCATTCATATCGTGCTGATCGAACCCGGCCCGATTAAGAGCAATTTCCGGCAGAACGCCTTCGCGCTTTATCAAAAATACATCGATCCCGAGCATAGCCCGCATCGCGACACCTACGCGGCAATGGAGGCCCGCCTGCAAAAGCAAGGTCCGGCCTCGCCGTTTACGCTGCCGGCGACCGCGGTGGCCGAAAAAGTCCGGCACGCATTGGAGTCGGAAAAGCCGCGCAGCCGTTATCCGGTCACGCTGCCGACCTATGTGTTCGCCTGGTTGAAACGGCTGTTGCCGACGGCTTGGCTGGACCGCTTGCTGGTCAGCGTCGAATAACATTGGTTTTTTAAGGAAATGGCCGTTTTCGAGGTCATTTAGGGGTAATAAACGGGTCGCAAACCGCATGATCTATGCTATTATCCCGGCCCGACATATGGCGGTTAACGCGGTCTATTAACCAGTCTATGTTCTTAATAAAAACAACTGTGAGGTTTATTACATGAAAATTTTCAAAAGTGCTGTTGTCGCTTTCTCCTTGGCTGTCGCGATGGGTTCTTTCTCGACTTCGGCCAGCGCCGAATCCGACAAAGGCCGGGTTGCTTATAAGCCAATCGATGCGATCAACGGCGTGGTAGAGCGCATCAGTGCCGCCGAAGCTGCAATCAACAACGGCGCGGAAGACGCCGACGTTGCGGCCCTGATCAAAAAAGCCGCTGACTTCTCAGAAGAAATCAACGCCAACGATAAAGTCGCCAGAGAAAACTCTAAAGTCAGGGGTCACCTGAAAGCTGCCATCACTTCCGCTAAATCCGCGAATCTGCAAGAAGCGAAAGAACATTTGGCCAAAGCCAAAGCCGGCACCGAAGGTCTGAAAAAATTGCTGTAATTTTTTTGTAGCAGGGTGCCTTCCGGCACCCTGTTTTTAATCCCCGTCGGTTTCGTGTAACGAAAACGGCAACTCCGCCAATCTTTTTTCCAGCCAATTCAACGCATCGCCGGCGCTTCTCAACGTGTCCGGGTCCCAGTCGGGTTCGGCGTGTTTTGTCAATAGGCTCCACCGAGCCAGCAGGTTCTTCAATTTGCCGGCATTGCTGACGCTGAAGTGCCAACGAGCCAGGCAAGCTTCATAGCGATCGTTGCAGCCATCCACGGCGATTTGCCGACGCAATCCCTGTAATTGTCCGAGTAAGTGCTCGACCATCGACACTTGCGCGCCTATCCAGCTTTCGACTTGGGCTTCGTTGATCGCCGCTATCGATTGGCCGGGGTTGTCGGATACCATTTTCAAGCAATGGAGCAATTCGCTGCTGCCGAAGCGGACGGCGGTTTCATAAAACGCCGACGCTTCCATGTCGTATAAGGCGTTTTGGCTGTATGCCGTGTTCGGTTTGGACGAGGTGATCAGGCTGGCGGTTGAACAGGGTGCGTCGAACGGCAATTGCGGAAAGAAACAGCGGCCAGTGTCGGCGTCGATGACCTTGTCGGCCAAACAGGCGTGGCCGATCGGATACGCCGGATGGCCGGCAATCCCCAGGTTCAGCAAAACGGGATTAGCGACCGGGTAGGCGGCCAAGGCATAAGCGACCGCGCCGGCCATCGCCGTTTTACCGACGCCGCTAACCACTAGCACCGTGTCGGCACCGAGATATACCGTGAACGCGGAATGCTCGGGGACTTTTTTTAGCGTCCAGGCCCGTATCAACGGTTTGGCTTCGCAGGCTAGCGCGGTAAAAACGAAACGGTAAGGTGCAGAGTCGGTCACATTTTTCGAGAAAATTATCTTTGTTAATTAACAGATTGTTGAAGCTTATTAATAACTCACTTAAATTTAGGTTTCGTCAATTCTAAAAGGAGACGTACCGTGATTGCATCCCATTCGTCAGCGATTGAAACGACATCCACCAATCACCGCTGGGTTGAAGCCTTACGCGAGGAACGTAGCGCGCTTTGGTCGCTGTATTGCCAGATCGCGGAAATGAAGCCTTTCAGCGACACGGGTCAGGTCAGGCCGATGCTCTCCCAATTCTCGCAATTGCTGATCGATTACGTGTCGCTCGGTCATTTTGGGATCTACGAGCACGTATTGAGCGACACTGAAGGCGCGTCGGAATTACTGTCTTACGCCGGCAAGATCTATCCGGTGTACTCGAGTACCACCGAGTCGGCGGTAACGTTTAGCGAACGTTACGACGACGGTCGGCGCAATTTCAGGACCGACAATTTAGCCAGCGACCTGTCCAAACTCGGTGAACATCTGGCCGAGCGGATGGAACTAGAAGACCGGCTTTGTTCGATGCTGTTGCATTGACCGATCTTGACTACCGCCGGCCCGACCAGCCGGCGGCAAATTATTTCGTTTCGGCGCTCGAGGTGCCGGAAGCCGAACCGCTGGCACCTTTGACGAACAAGTCCTTCATTCGGCTGAAGGCCGCCAGCAAAGTTTTGTCCATCACCACTTGATTGCCGATCGAAACAATCACCCTGGCCAGTTCCGGCATCCGGGTTTTGGTCGCCAACATATAAATCGGCTGTACATACAGTATCGAATTGCCCATCGGCAGTATCACCATCCGGCCCTTCCGAACTTCCGAGCCTTGTTGGTTCCATAGCGTAAACTGCGCGGCGATTTCCGGGTTTTGGTCGATCAGCGCATTGACCTGGGATGGTCCATTGACCTGGACCGCCTTGGGGAACTTGAATATGGTCACGCCGGGTTGGTAGCTGTGATCGCAATTGACCGGGTCCATCGTGCCGGCAACGCCTACCATGCTTAAATTGTCGCGGTGCACCGGCGTCATCGGATTGATCATCACGAATTCTTCTTCGTCGTTGCAGCGGTCGAAATCCATCGTAATGAAATATGGCAACACCGGTTGGCCGTCCACGCTGGCGTATTCCCAGGTTTCGGCCTGCTCGTAGAACAACTCCGGGCTGCGTTGATGATATTTCGCGTAAATCTTCATCTGCATGTAATACAGATCGCGCGGGTAACGCAAGTGCCGCAGGAGTGGGTCCGGCATGTCCTTGAGCTTTTTAAACAGTCCCGGATAGGCCCGATTGTAGGCGGCGATGATCGGGTCTTTCGGATCGGAAATGTAGTAATCTACGTCGCCGTCATAGGCGTCGACAACGATCTTCACCGAGTTCCGGATATAATTGAATTTGTGTTTGCCGTCCAAATAATCGTCGGCGGCCGGCTTGGAGACCGGATAAAAGTTGGACAGCGTGTAAGCGTCCTGAATCCAGTAGAGCCGGTCTTTATCGACCACCAGATACGGGTCTTTATCCAGATGCAGGAACGGCGTCAGCGCGGTAATCCGCTCGTCGATATTGCGGCGGATCAATACCTTGCTTTGGTTGGAAATGTTCGGCGAAAAAAAGATCTTCTCGTCCCGCAAATAAAACGCCAGTAACATTTTCCGAAAATACGATGGTATCGGGATGCCGGATTTGCCCTCGTAATCGCCGCCGTCGCGCGAGCTGGAAATGTCCTTAACCGTTAAATTGTTCGGTACGATCGCGTACTGATACTTTTCCAGACCGTAATAAATGTCCGGACGCGCGACCGAAAAACCCACCTCGGAACTCATATTCAGGTCGCGCAAATACCAAACGATGGGGATGCCGGCGTCTTGAGCGGCCGGCGAAATCACCGCGCCGTAACCGTGCGTATAGCGCAGATGCTTGTTTTCCCAGTTTTGCGCTTCCTTGGGCAGACGTTCGATATTGACCTCGCGCGCCGCCAGATTGACTTGTTGATGATGGCCGTTGATGAAATACCTATCCTCGTCAACGGTCGGAAACACGTAATACGGCCGGATGCCTTGCAACTGCATGTAACTGTCGATCAAAAATTCGCGGTCCCAAACCGGAATATTTTCGAAATGCTTTTTGGTGGACCATTCCTCGATGTCCTTGGTGGCGTCCAGATTGACCTTAAAATCGATGGTTTTGATGTTGTTCAGGTCGTAGGCCGCCAGCGTGGCGTCGATGTTGCTCAACATCGACTCGCTTTCGGTGCGCGTGAAATTCGGCTTGACGATGAATTTCTCGATCATCTCGGGAATCGAATGCGTGTGTTTCAAGCCGCCCGCGCTCAGTAAACCCACGATCGCCAGCACCGCCGGCAGTTTGCTGCGATGGCGTTCGGAAAACACGTAGAACAGCACGGCCGCCGCGATCGCCGCCACGAAGAAGATTTCCAGCCAAATTAAAGGCAGTTGATAATGCAACTCGACGAAGCCGGGGCCGAAAAACACCGGTTCGTTACTGTCCGTATACAGTAGCGAGAAACGGTCCAGCAAATATCCCCAGATTACGAACGCAATGACAAACAGGAACAGCGCCGCCAGATGAATTTTGGCGCCCAGCGGGAATTCCTTGCTCTGGTTGGGAACGAAAATGTGCTCCAGCCAATACAGTACGCCGGTGGCCGCCAACACCAGCGAGGCGGTAATCAGCAACTCTTTCTGGATCAGCATGTAGATCGGGTAGGCAAACATGTAAAAGCTGACGTCGTTGCCGTAGACCGGATCAATGACGCCCGACGCGTTGCCGAAAAAAAACAGCAGGGCTTGTTCCCATTGCAGATAGAACGGTACGGCGATCGCGATCGCCAGCAGCAGCGACACCGGCGTGTAAATCTTGGCGGAACCACTCATGAAGATCTCGGCGAAGCGTTGGAAGCGCTTGCGTTTGCCGTCGTCGAGCAGGACTTCGTCGGGTGGATTCAGGCCCAGGTATCGGGAGGCGATCCAGAAATGGAACATGAAGACCGCGAAGAAAAAAACCGTCACGGCACCGGAGAAAATGAAGCGATACAGCAATCTCAGCCAAAAATAGGGCTCGAATTCCAGCGACCGAAACCACCACAAATCGACAAAAAAATCGAGAAACACGAAGTAAAACGCGACGTATGACACGACGACGGCGACCAAGGTCGCCGCCACGAACGCGGGTAACAGTTTCCAGTTACGCATAATTTCCTCTTTGCTTAGATTCCGGCACCGCCGCGATGGACGCATTGCCGCACCGCCGGTGAATAGAGATCGCCCCCGGCCGAGCATTCTAACACCCAAATCCGGATTGTGACCGTTCAAGGTACCGGGCTTGGCTCGCTGAATAGGGCGTTGTTTAGGGATCGGAAAAAGAGTATGGTCGGCGTCAATAACGAGAGCTTATCGATTAAGCCAATCACAACGAGGAAGGGGGAGCTCATGGGTATATCCATGTCTATAGACGCCGGCAGACGCCGGTTTTTAAAGTATTCCGCACTCGGCGGCGCCTTGGCGGCTGGCCCGCGTTGGCTGAGTGCCGGGACGCTTAGCAACGCCCCGACAGCCGGTTTCCATCCGGACGTCGAACTCGACTTCACCGCCCAGCTCGCTCGGATTGCGGTGCTGAGCCAAGGACCGGCGACCGAGGTGCAGAAATTTTTCGGCGGCGTGCGCAAGGGCCCGGCGAATAGCCTGGTGCAATTGCCCAACAACTACCTTGGGCCTGTGTTGAACCTCCAGCAGGGCCAAAAGGTACGGGTTTATTTCACCAATCAACTTAGCGAAGCCACGATTATTCATTGGCACGGCTTGCATGTTCCGCAAAGCAGCGACGGCCACCCGATGTATACGATAGCGCCGGGCGAGCAGTATGTTTACGAATTTGAAGTGCGCAATCCGGCCGGCACCAGTTTTTACCACTCGCACGCGCACAATCTGACCGCCGAACAGGTTTACCGGGGTTTGTCGGGTTTGATCGTGGTCCGCGATGCCGAGGAAGCCAAGCTGGACTTACCGGACGGCGAATACGACCTGCCGTTGGTGATACAGGATCGAAGCTTCGACAACCGCAACCAGCTTCGCTACGTGCACGGCATGCCGCAGCGGATGATGGGCTTTCTCGGCGATACGATACTGGTCAACGGCAAACCGAACGCCCAGTTTCGCGTTAAATCCAGGGCCTATCGGTTCAGGGCCTTGAATGGGTCCAACTCCCGGATTTATAAGCTGGGTTGGGACGACGGCACGCCGCTGACCGCCATCGCTACCGACGCCGGTTTGTTGGCCCGCCCGGAAACCCGGCCCTATCTGATGTTGGCGCCGGGCGAGCGTATCGATTTATGGTTGGACTTCAGCGGCCGGGCGGTCGGATCGAAACTGACTTTGTTCAGCCTCCCGTACAGCGGGGCGATGCCGGCGATGTTCGAACGGATGGGACATGGCGCTATGATGCATCGCGGTATACACCAAGGCGCCAAATTTCCGATCGCGGTATTCGAAGTCGCCGAAAAAGTCTCCGATTCGCCCAAGTTACCGGAAAAACTGGTTCCGTTCCGACGCTTGACCGCCGCCGATACCGACAATCCCGACCGCCCGCTACCGATAGCGCTTTCGATGCAGCCGATGCGACCGCTGTTAAACAGTATGTCGTTTGCCATGGACAGGGTGGTAGAGGCCGAGAAAGTGCCGTTGGGCTCGATCAAGAAGATCCGGATTTTTCACGATCACGCCGGGGGCCATCACCGGGGAGGGATGGGGATGATGGGTAGTATGCGGCATCGAGACGACGCGGACGGAGAAGGGGAAGCGGAGCACGGCATGGGGGGAATGGGCGGCGCAATGATGGATATGGCCCATCCCATTCATTTACACGGCCAGCAATTTCAGGTCCTCTCCAGACAGGCCGCCGATACCGATGGCTACGCCAGCGTCAAGGACGGCTTTATCGACAGCGGCTGGAAAGATACGGTGCTGGTGATGCCGGGAGAAACCGTGGAAATCGCCAAACCGTTTCAGGACTACAAAGGCCTGTTTCTTTACCACTGCCATAACCTCGAGCACGAGGACCTGGGGATGATGCGGCAGTTTTACGTCTATTAAGTCGAGAAGGGCTCCGAGCAGCGCGCTCGGAGCCGAAGGCCGCGCCGTTTACTTTTTGGCGAACATCGCCAGGATGCGCTCGCGGTTTAAATAAGCCGCGTATAGCAAACCACCCAGCACGATACCGTTGATCAGTTGGCTGAAAAACGAGGTATCGGTACCAGCTGTTTGTGCCGTTGCGTCGGTTTTTGGCGCCACCGGTGGTGGCGGTACGAAAGCCGCTTGCTTTTTAGTGGCGATTTCCGGCAAACCTAAACTTTTCCAGGCGTCGTAATCTTGCCAGGCCGGAAACTTGCCTTGCCAAAACTCCTTGGTGAAGTACGGCGCCAAGCTCATGCCGTGGACTTTGGGTATGCCCCGTTCGTCCATGAAGCCTTTGTAGACGACCAAGCTGATGTCGCCGCCCTCGCCGACACCGTTGGTGGTGAACGATTTTTCGACGTGGTCGTGGAACATCCAGACGCCTTGGCCGAAGCTGTTCAAACCGTCGTCGACGCCGCTCAACTCCAAATCGAGCCGTTGCGCCGGCACCATGCCGTGGACATCGCGTTTGATGTACGAAGACGGGCCGTTGTCAACGCCGTCATAATGCGTGACCATCGGCTTATGGCCATGGATGTGCAGCGCGAAGGCTTCCTCGTGGCCGTTGAGAACCCGCAGCTTCACCTTTTTGTTTTCTTCCATCAGAATCAGCGATTCCCGCAAGGTGTAGGGAAACGAGCGCCCGTTCAACATGAAGTAATCAGGCTTGGCGTCGGTGATGTCGTATTCCTGATTCAGGCGGCGCGCCAACAGGCGCGGGTCGTTGGCCGACCGAGCCATTTCGTGCAATTCCTTGTCGGCGGATTGATAGTGCAAGTCGTATTCCGCCGCGTACTTTTCCTTGACGGCGACCGACGGATGGCGAACCTGACCGTTGCCGACGTTGAAAACTTGCACCCAGTTGTTCGGCCGGTTTTCCTCCACGACGAAAATGCCTTGCAAGCCCATCGGGATGTGGACGTGCGGCTGGACGTGGCAGTGGTAATACATCGTGCCCGGTTGGCGCGGCTTGATCACGTAGGTTTTGCTTTGGCCGGGCAGCACGTCCATTTGACCGGTCTGACCAACGCCGTCGTTGCCTTCGCCGCTGTGGTCCATGTAGGGGTGGTCGATACCGTGCAAATGGATCGAGTGCGGAAAGTAGTGGTTGTTTTCCAGTACGATCCAGACGATGTCGCCCTGTTCGACCCGAATCGTCGGCGACGGCGCTCTGAGCAGCGGGTTGGCGATCGGTTCGTAGAGGCTCAGCGTCGACATGTCGCGGGTTTTCGGCGCGAATACCCAGAAGGTCGGTTGGATGCCGGGCGCGATATCGAAGGTGGTGGTCGGCTCGCGCATGTCGGGCGAATGACCGTTCAGTTCGGCGATTTCCAGTTTGATGATGTAATGGTCGGGATCGCCGTCGCCGTCCATGTCGTTGCTGACCGTCAGCGCATCGGCGGCCAGCTGCGTTTCCATCAGCGTCGCCATCGAAATATTATTGGTGCCTTTGACGAAGGCCGCGACCTCGGCGGGATTATCGGGGTTACACATCCGTGATTCTTGTATTTCCACACCGTCGATCACTTGCGCGTCACGCCACTTGGCATCGGTAAATTCGGAACAAACTTCCTCTGCCGCACCCAATTTGACGCTGGTCGAGCTCGGCAGCTTATCCGCGACCGCTAGGGCCAACGGAGATAACGGCAGCAGCAGAGCCCCACACAGCATGGGGATAACCTTTTTGTGCATAGAAAACCTCATAAAGCAGACGACTAGCGAGCCACTCAAACAGTGGCCGAGAACATTAGAAAAGCGCGATACTGTAACCAGAACCCATAGGCAAAGTACAGCAATTCTTTATTGCCGGAGCCGGTCGGATAGACGCAGTTTTCGCAAACCAAACAATGCCCTTTATAATTCCACGGCGCTAGCAAATTGCTAGCCGATCCGGCCTTCTTCACTGCATTCATCGCTATCATGCCCAGCTCCAGAATCCTGTTATTCGTTTTATTGATACTTGCCGTTCACGGCGGTTACGACTGGTGGTCCAATCGCCCGCAAGAGGCGGGTACCGACGTGCCTTCCGGCAAACTGCGCAGTTTATCGTTCGCGCCCTTCCGCGAGGGCTATAGTCCCCTCGAAGAGATTTATCCTCTCGCCGAACACGTCGAAGAAGATTTGCAAGTGGTGGCCGATAAGACCGAAACCATACGCACTTATTCCAGCCTGGGTGGTTTGCAGCCAACGCCGGATTTGGCCCGCAAATCCGGCTTGAAAATGATTCAGGGCGCCTGGATAGGCGGCGGTTATAAGGATAACCGCAAGGAGGTCGATGCCTTGATCCAATCGGCGAACGCCAACCCGGATGTGGTGAAACGGGTAATCGTCGGTAACGAGGTGTTGTTGCGCGGCGAGTTGGACGTCGATAGGCTGATCGGCTACATCCGCGAGGTGAAGCGGGCGGTCAAGCAACCAGTGTCCTACGCCGATGTGTGGTCGATGTACATGAAGCATCCCAAGCTGTTCGCCGAGGTGGATTTCATTACCATCCATATATTGCCCTATTGGGAGGACGAACCGATTTCGGTCGATAACGCATCCCAACATTTGGAAAAAATTGTTCGCCAAGTCGAAAACGAGGCGCGCGGCGTGGCGCCGGGCAAGCCGATATTAATCGGGGAGTCGGGCTGGCCCAGCGCCGGTCGGCAACGGGGCATGGCGGTACCCGGCGTGGTCAACGAAGCCAAATTCATTCGCGGCATGATTCAGGTCGCCAATCGGCACGGCTTCGACTACAACATCGTCGAAGCCTTCAACCAACCCTGGAAAAGCGAGCTGGAAGGCGTGGTCGGCGCCAATTGGGGATTATTGTCGGTGGACAGGAAGCCGGTGTTCCCGCTGACCGGGCCGGTTTACGAAAATCCGGATTGGCCGATCGCTTACGCGCTCGCTTCATTATTGCTGCTGTTGGCGGCGGGGTTCTTTCGAAACTCACTGGCGGCGCTGTCCACAGGTCGTTTGCTGTTGTTTCTGGCCTTGGCTCAGGTGTTTGCCGGCTGTTTGGTGGGTTTGGCCGATTTTCTTTGGTATACCAGTTACAGCATTTGGCAACGCGCCTATACCGTGGCTGTCACGCTCGCCAATGCCGGTTTGGCGGCCGCGCTGCTGAATCGTTATTCGGCGATTCTACGCGATAAAGCCGGCGATTTTGGATTGGCCAATATCTTGCGCACCGCTTATATGCTGTTTATCGGCTTGGCGTTTTATAAAACCTACGGCTTGGCTTTTCATGGCCGTTATTTGAGTTTTCCAATCGAACAGTTTGCAATACCCGCGTTTGGTATCCTTGGTTTGATGGCTTGCCAGTGGCTGGCACGAGGGAGTATCAATGGCTCGCTGTTGTGTTTCGATCAGTTGACCGGTTGGAATTTAGGTACTCGGCGCGATCCGCTGATCGCTTATTTCCTGATTTTCGCCTGTTTGGCCATGGTCTTCGGAGAAGCCGCGGCCTTCTTGAATGGCCGAGACTTTATTCAGGCTCATCCAGGATTGTCCGCCGGTTTACCGGTCGCGCTGGAATATACCTTATATAACCGGCAACTCTTGAACTGGTTGGGTTGTTTGGTCGCGTTATCGTTGCCGTTCTGGACCAATCGGCACAGCGCTGAACGAAATTGATTCCGGCGTAGAGCCATTGACGAAGTGCTTTTGCCGCGAATTAAGTGACAGTTTGACGCGCGGCAATTTGTCACATTTCCAAACGCGGCGGATGCCAATAAACTATGTGCAACTCTTGTATGCGCTCCCTCTCCTAAAGGGTAAAGAGTTTAATATCCTTCCTCAATGCGGCCTCGGTGCCGCATCTTTTTTTGGACGAGGTTACTTATGGAACGGAACTTTTGCTCTACTAAGTCCGCGTTTGTTCATCCCAACGAGTTAAATCGGCGGACGGCTTTCCATGAAGCGGGACACGCCGCTGCGATACATTTAGGCAACCGCCAAAAGCAATTACCCCCGGTATTTTTCGAAATTCAACTTAAACGCCCCAGCCTCGATAGTCGCCAATTTACCGCAAAAGTGGTCGATGGCAATTTAATTCAAAATTTGCCCATTGCAGTGCTGGAAAGTTTTGCCGCGTTTTCCGACGAACCCTATCAGCATAGCTGTCAGCGGGCTTACGAGGCCGATGTGGTCAATTTATTGGTGGGTCCTTTAGCTGAAGCCAAATACGTCGCTATTCGCGACGACGAGGTTTTCAATCTGGGCCTAATGAGTTTCGAGGCCTTGCACAATTACGGCGGTTACAGCGACCTGGAAAAAGCCGAGGGGTATTTAGAATGCTTTATTGCTTCGAAAACCCAGCGCGAAGAAAAAATGCAGGAACTGCTGGAGCAGGCTTTCCGTTTCGTCGAAAATCCCTGCCATTGGCAATGCATATTCAGTTTGGCTAATTTTATCCTCGACAGCCAACAGGAAGTCATTTCCTGCGACGAAGCCATTGGTATTTTCGATCGTTGCCTGGAACCGGTGGCTCTATTTCAACAGTTCACGAGAACCGTAAGCTACGCCTAATCGTTATTGCCACCGAATTTAGCCGTTTAGGCGGAACGAGTAAATCGACTCGGCTAATGATCGATCCCGGCCGCATACACCGTGCATCGGTTGCGGCCCAAGCGTTTGGAGTGGTACAAGGCTTTGTCGGCTCGAATGAAGACGTCGTCATGCGTATCGTCGTTGTCGAATTCGCTAATTCCGCAACTTAGCGTCAGATCGATTTCCTCGCCGTTGGAATTAAAGCCGCAGCCCTGAATCATTATCCGCAAGTGTTCGGCGACTTCCAGTGCTTGCGGCGCGCTGGTGTTGGGCATCAACATTACGAACTCTTCGCCGCCGTAGCGCGCCACGAAATCGGTTTCCCGGCAATTGTTAGCCAGCAACTGACCAACCAAGGTCAGGGTTTTATCGCCGGCTTTGTGTCCGTAAGTATCGTTAATGCGTTTGAAATAATCGATATCCCAAACCACCAAGGACAACGGCGAACGATAGCGGCGCCACCGGTTTTGCTCCATGTCAGCCCGGTTATTGTAAGCCGCGCGATTGGGTAGCCCGGTCAGAGGATCGCCCAAGGCACGGTCGTGTTCAATTTTCAGCTTGGTCCGTAGCGATTCGGTTTCCGATTCCAGTTCCATCAGCTTAAGAGCCATCGTCTCAATCTTCAACTGCGCTTCCTGCTGTCTGGCATCCTCTTGCTGCTTGTGTTCCAACAGTTGCAGCAGCAGCCGATCCAGATGCTCGCCGGTCTTGCTTTTGGCGCTGCTCAACTCATCGACCGAGCGCATCGTATCCTGGAAATCGTGGACTTGACGCTGTATCGAATCGTTCAAGGAGTCGCGGCTGTCGATCGACAGTCGATTCGCTTCGCTGGCGATTTCGGCTTGTTGCTCGATTTCAATCAATTGGTGGCTTAAATCCGATAAAAACGTATCGATACCGGATTGTTCGGAAACGGTAAAGTCCCGAACGTTCAGCAACAGACTGAATGCGGAATCAATCACTTTCCGATAGGAATGTTCGCCGTTGCGCTCCCGAATGCGTTGCCGCAACGACGAGGTATGCTGCTGGAAGCGCAACGGCACGTCGGATTCGGCCAGCAGCTCGTCCAGTCGGTTAAACAGATAATCGTCCTGGGAGGCTGGATTAGCTTGAGTTTCCGGCTTGACGTCCTGTTTGGTTTTGGAAATATGCAGCAGGGTTTTGGAAACCGAGTGTAAATCGCCCAGCAAGTCATTCAAATTGGCGCCGTTTCTGAGCTTGCCGCCTATCGTCACTAAATGCGGTTCCAGCAATTTGTGGCTGCCCTGGCTAAAGATCAACAACTGCAACACCAATTTGTACAAGAATTTTTCGATGTCGGCCGGTTTGGCGTACGGGGACATGACTTCCATTGAATAAATCCCGGTTATGCGACGATGCAACGATTTCGGCCGTTTTGTTTGGCTTGGTATAAACCTTTATCGGCCCTTTCAAAGATGGTTTCTGGGGTATCGTCGGCGTTAAATTGGCTGATGCCGCCGGAAATCGTGATTGCCAAGCGATTGCCGTTGGCGACGAAACCGCTGTTTCCGACGATGGCCCGCAATTTGTCCGCGACGGACAACGCCGCTTGGGCATCGGTGTCCGGCAACAGCATCACGAATTCCTCGCCGCCGAACCGGGCAACAAAGTCGCTTTGGCGGCAATGTTTGGATAACAGCTTGGCGATCGCGACCAACGCCTTGTCGCCGGACTTGTGACCGTAGGTATCGTTGATGGCCTTGAAAAAGTCCACGTCCCAGACGATCAAGGAAAACGCCAGAAGAGTGCGTCGATAGCGCGCGATTTCAAGATCCAGACGTTCCTCGAAGGCCAGCCGGTTCGCCAAGCCGGTCAGCGGATCGCGGGTGGCGCGGTGTTGGGCTTGGTCCAAGCGTTCCCGCAATTCGCCGGACTCCGCCTCCATGTCTTTCAGCTTTTCCGATAGCACCCGCAATTCGCGGTCGACTTTTTCGCGTTCCAGCTGTTCCTGTTGATTGTGTGCCTGAATTTGTTGGCTAATGGTTTGCAAGCGACTACTGATCAACTGCTTGAGGGGTTCAAGCTGGGTAGCGTTGGCCGACTGCGTCTGCAGATCCACTAACTGGTCCGATACGGTGCGGTCCAACAGGTTGCGCTTTTTGGCCGAAGATTCGTTAGCCAGATTGACGCCGATGGCCTTAATGCCAAGCTCGGTCAACTGTTCGGTCAATTTCGACAAAAACGCCGCCATTTCCAGTTGCTCGGCTTCCATGTATTTCTTGATAGTGAGCAATAACGCCACGGTGTCGTCGAAAATCGGCCCCAGTGCTTGGCTTTCTTGTAAACGGCGCTTGATTTGCGCGGATTTCTCGGCGAATTCGGTGGGAATATCGATGCTTTCCAGCAGCCGCAGTAACTGCAGGTTGAGGGCTTTTTTGTCGACCTCGGCGAAATCCAGCGCCAAATCGATACTGTTGGCTGATTTATCCTGGTCGATCAACTCCAACAGCGCCATATACAAGGCTTGATTGTTGGCGTACTGCCGACTTTGGTAGCGCTGCTGTATCTCTTCGAATTGATCCAGCCAATGCGGGTAGAGTTTACCCAGAAATTCGAACAGCAAAGAGGCGTCGAGCGGATGATTGGCGCTATCGTCTTCCAGCATGATTAACGCACTGGAGAACGCGGTCAGTTCTTTTTGCAGCAAATGACTTTGCAAGCCGCTTTTCAGTAGGTTGCGTATCCGGTTTAAATGGGGGTCCAATTGGCGGTTGAGTCCCTTAACCGCCAGCGCAAAACGGACGATGGTTTTACAGAGAAGATCTTCGTTGGCCTTGTACTGTTTTTCGGTTTTTTCCTGGTCTTCGAGCAGGCGGAAGTACTTTTCCTTCCACTGTTCCTGCCCTTCATCCTTGTTCCTGAAAAAAACCATGAAACATGCCCCAAATTTATAATCCGCCGACAGGGAATTATAGACTATTCAATTTAAGTCGCGCGGCGGCCGGGCCTTGGCCCGGCGTGGCAACGCATTGGAGCCGGTTATTTCTTTTGGGCTTCTTGCGCGATTAGTTCGTTGGTGACGCTGATCATGTTGGCTTGGGATTTGGCGGATTGCCCGGTCACTTTATATTTGCCGTTAATAATCAAAGCCGGTACCCCGGTAATGCCGTAGCGCGGTCCCATCGCTTCGGCCTGGCGCAATTTGGCGTCTACCAGGAAGGAATTGTAGGCATTGCGAAAATCTTCGTCCTTGACGCCGTGTTCGGCGAAGAATTTAGCCAGTTCGTCTTCGCTGACCAGTTTTTGCTTTTTGTTCTGGATGGTGTCGAAGAAGTCGGCGTGGACTTTTTCGAGAACCCCGAGTGCCTCCGCCGTGAAATAAGCCTTGGCGTGCTTGCCCCAAATGTCGCTGAATACAGCGGGTTGGCGGATGAACTCGACGTTGGCCGGCTTGGTTTTCAGCCATTCCACCATCGACGGCTCCAGGCTGTAGCAATGCGGGCAGCCGTACCAAAAAAACTCGATCACTTCGATTTTATCCGGGTTTTGCACCGGTTGGGCGGGGGCCAAGGTTTCGTAGCCGCCTTCGGCGCGAGCCAGCGCGGTGAAGCAGAACAATCCTAATATCGCGATTTTTTTCAACATCTATGGTTCTCCGTAAGAATGAAATCCCAACAAAAACGTTATCCCGATCGGCGGCAGCGGAACATGGCGGATGGTGACCGAATCCGGGATTTCCGGTTCAGACTCGACCGTCCCGATAAAGTGCCGACACTATAGCGGCCGATACGAAAAACGCAAAGTCCGAGCGGAAGAGACTTGGTGACCGCGAGGGTTGGACGGCGATGGACACTGAATCGGCAAGCTCGGCATACGGCGGAGTGTTGGAGGACTGTCCGGCGCGGAGTTCGGCGACGAAAATCCAATATTGGCGATAGGCGACGCGCCGATGCAACCGATTTGTTTCGCGAAACCGCGACGGACACAACCGCCGGCCCGAAAAGGCCGGCGGCGGATGGCGGTTACTTCATCGTGGAAATGTAATAGGCAACGGCCTGGATTTGTTGATCGGTCATTTTTCCGGCAATCATGTGCATCATGTTTTCCGGATTGTTGCTACGCGCGCCGGATTTGAAGTCGGTCAGCGACTTGATCAAATAATCGGCATGTTGCGAGTGCAGGGCCGGGAACGCGGCGGGCTTGTTGCCTTCGCCGAAGGGACCGTGGCAGGCCACGCACGCGGAAACTTCGCGATTCAAATCGCCGTTGCGGTACAAGTCGCTGCCTTGAGCGATCAGCGCGGTCAATTCGGCTTTTTTCTGTTCGTCGGTTTTGGCGGGTGCCTCGTCGTCGTCATTGTCGGGTAATTTCGGCGCCGGGTTACCGCTGATTTTGTTGGCGGAATAGTAGGTAGCGATTTCTTGTATGGCTTGCTCGTCCAGGCCTGCCGCCAGCGGTGCCATCATCGGCGAGTTGCGAGTGCCGGATTTAAACGCTTGCAGTTGCTTGGCCAGATAGTTTTGGTGTTGGCCGGCCAGTTTGGGAAAGCTAGGCATCATGCTGTTGCCGTCTTCGCCGTGGCAACCGGCGCAAGCCGCCGCCTTGGTTTTGCCCGCGCCACTGTTGCCCTGCGCATACGCGTGGCCGGTAAAGGCCAGAGCCAGGGTGACGGAAACAGTCAGCAGTTTTTTTATCATTATTTGAAGCCCCTGTTCAGGATGATGGATCGACATAAGCAAATGGACACTTGCCTATAGACGTTATAATGCCGGGATTCTAACCGATTTAATTTGACTAAGCGAGATCGTCATGAACCCCCTTTATCACCAGGCTACATTCGTTGCCAGCGCGCCGAGATTGCAAGACGCGCCGCCGGATCAAGGGATGGAAATCGCCTTTGCCGGCCGTTCCAACGCCGGCAAATCCAGCGCGATCAACACGCTGGTCCAACAAAATGCCTTGGCCAGAGTCAGTAAAACGCCGGGGCGCACCCAATTGTTGAATTTCTTCCGCATCGACGACGAGCGCAAATTGGTCGATTTGCCGGGCTACGGCTACGCCAAGGTGCCCGAGGCGATGAAACGGGAATGGCAACAAATGATGGAAACCTATCTGAAGCATCGCAAAGCGCTGTCCGGCATCGTGTTGGTGATGGATATCCGCCATCCGCTGACCGACTTCGATTGGCAAATGGTCGAATGGTGCGAGATCAGCAAGTTGCCGCTGCACATCTTGCTGACCAAGGCCGACAAATTGAAATTCGGCGCCGCCAAAACCACGTTGTTGCAAGTGCAGCGCGATTTGAGCCGGGCCGAGATCGTCGTCAGCCTGCAATTGTTTTCGGCGCTGAACAAAACCGGCATCGACGACGTGCACCAGGTGTTGGACGAATGGTTTGGGTTTTCGGCCGAGCCGAACGCTTGAGACGGCCGGACAGCGCCCGCGATCCCGTCATGCCGCTTTACTTAAGCCCATCCGCTACGCCGTTTTTCGAGGCCGCCCGCGCGGCCCCGGTCCGATCGCCCCAGTCAACCGAGATCCCCTGGCCCTGATGAAAACCGCCGGCTTGTCGATAATCGGCCTGATCCTTGCCGTTGCCGCCGTGGTTTACGGCCTGCTCGCGGCATCGTTGCCGAACCAAGACGGCGAGATTCGCTTGCCGGGCTTGGCGGCGGCCGCAACGGTGCGCGGCGACGAGCTGGCGATTCCGACCATCGCGGCGCAAGAGCGGGACGACGCCTTCCGGATCCTGGGCTTCCTGCATGCCCGCGACCGGCTGTTTCAAATGGAATTGATGCGGCGCAAGAGCGCCGGCCGCCTGGCCGAGTTGTTCGGCGAGCCGGCGCTGGCCCTGGACCGCAAGCAGCGGGTCTTCCGTTTTCAGCGCACCGCCGCACAAATCGTCGCCGACCTGCCGGAAACCCAGCGCTCGGCATTGCAGGCCTACGCCGCCGGCGTCAACGCCTATCTGGCTCAAACCACGATACTGGCGCCGGAATTTCTGGCGCTACGGTTTCGCCCGGAGCCGTGGCGGCCGGAGGACAGCCTACTGGTGGTGTTGGCGATGTTCCAAACTCTGAACGGCTACGAGCAGGACGAACGCATGGTCAGCGTGATGGCCAAGGCGCTGCCGGCCGATTTGTTGACCTTCCTCACCCCCGACACCGATCCTTACGCGACCGTGTTGACCGGTGGCGATCAACCGCGCCGCTATAGCCAAAGCGTGCCGCGCGACGCGCTGGCTGCGTTACCGCAAGCCGGCCGGCAACTGGCGGTCAACCGCGTCGATGCCGAAAACCTGGTTGCCGGTTCCAACAACTGGGTCGTGGCCGGCGCCAAGACCGCCGACGGCCGGGCCATCGTCGCCAACGACATGCACCTGGCCTTGGGCCTACCCAACATTTGGTACCGCGCCGAGTTGCAATACCGCAACCAACGCGTCTACGGCGTGACCTTGCCCGGCGTGCCGGGCGTCATCGTCGGCGGCAATGATCGCGTGGCCTGGGGTTTCACCAACGTCACCGCCGATTTGTTCGATCTGGTGACCCTGGAAACCGACGCCGAACATCCCGACGCCTATCGCACTACCCAAGGCTGGCGGCCATTCGCCAGCCAGCGCGAGACGATCAAGGTCAAAGGCCGGCCGGACGTCGAGATCGAGCTGCGCGACACGATTTGGGGACCGGTATCCGACCAGCCCTTGCTGGGCCGGCCGGTCGCGATCAAATGGACCGCGCTGGAACGCCACGGCGTAGACATAGGCTTGCTCGATCTGGACGGCGCCGCCAACGTCGATCAGGCGCTGGCACTGATTAACCGGGCCGGCGGTCCGCCGCAAAACGTGGTCGTCGCCGACCGGGACGGCCGCATAGGCTGGACCTACATGGGCCGCTTCCCCAAGCGGAGCGGCTTCGACGGCTTGATCAGCCGCTCCTGGGCGGACGGCGACGTCGCTTGGCGGGACTTTATCCCGCCCGAGCAATTGCCCAGATTGGTGGACCCGGCCGAGGGCTTTATCGCCACCGCCAACAACCGCACGCTGGGCCGCGACTACCCCTACGTGATCGGCCACAACTGGGCCTTGGGTTACCGCGCATTCCGGATCGCCGAATTATTGCGCGGCCAGGACAAGATCGACGAATCGGCCATGCTGGCGATTCAGCTCGACAGCCGGGCCGGCGCGCTGGATTTTTTCCGGCACCTGGCGCTGAACGAATTGCGAGGCCTGCCGGAGAAAGACGCCGATTTGCAAAGCGCCGAGCGCGCCTTGCAGGCTTGGGACGGCCGGATGAACGCGGACAGCGTCGGCGCCGCCGTGGTCAACGAATTTCGCAAACGTCTGGCGGAAACCGTGTTCGCCAAGGTCGTCGCGGCCTGCCGGGTTTACGATCCGGAATTTCGCTATGCCTGGCGGGCAATGGAAACCCCGCTGCGCCAATTGTTGACCGAACGCCCCAACGGCCTGCTGGCCGATCCCTACCGCGACGACTGGTCGGCGATGATTACCGATACGCTGCGCCAAACCGTCCGCGCGCTGCGCGAGCAATATCCGCGGACCGAGCCGGACCGGCTCAGCTGGGGCGAAACCCACCCCATTACTTTGCAGCACCCGTTTACCAAGGCGATACCGCAACTGGCCGAGCTGTTGAATCTGCCCGCCTTCGCCGGCGACGGTTGCGCCAGCGTTTGTGTGCGGGTGATGGACGGTGGCCACGGCGCCAGCGAGCGGCTGGTATTATCGCCGTCGCATCCGGAAGAGGCCTTGTTGCAAATGCCGGGCGGCCAGTCCGGGCATTTTCTATCGGCCCATTACCGCGACCAGCAAGCCTTCTGGCAAAATGGCCGGCCGGCGGCGCTGTTCGGCGCAGCCAAACCGCACTTGCTGCAGGTGTCGCCGGACTAAGCCGGCGTCGCGAACGCCTTTCCTTAACCGCATCCGGCCAAGCCGGACCCCCGAATCTGATGAACACAGCTTCTAACCGGCCGGCGGCCGAACCGCGCAAATTTTCCGATTGGTGGCTGCCGGTTCTATCCGGCCTATTCATCGGCACCAGCTACATTCCGTTGCCGCCTTGGGCCTCGCTGTTCGGCTTCGTGCCGCTTTGGCTGTTCTGGCAGCGCCAGGACCGGCTGAAACCGGTGCTGCTCGGCGGCGTGCTGACCAGCACGGTATACACACTAATCGGTTTCAACTGGGTGACGTATACGCTGCACGAATTTGCCCAGGTGAACTGGTTGGTCGCCGGGATCGGCATGCTGATTTTCGCGATGTTCGGCCATCTGTTCGCCCCGCTTGCCGGCATGGCCTGGTTTGGGCTGAGGCGGTTCGCGGCCGGCCATGCCGGGATTTCGTTCTGCTTGATGGCGGTACTGACCGCGTTGGCCGAGTTGTACGTGCCGATGCTGTTCAAATGGAATTTCGGCTATAGCTGGTACGGCGCCGGCTTGCCGCTGTACCAGTGGGCGGAAGTTGTCGGTTTTGTTGGCCTCAGCATGCTGACGATACTCGCCAATTTGTGGCTGCTATACGCTTGGCTGCGCCGCCGGCAACCAGCCGGCAAATGGGCCTTCGCGGTATTTTTGCTGGTGTTCGCCGGATTGAATGGCGGCGGCCAGTGGCTGAAACAGCGCCTGCCGGAGCCGGACGCGGCGGCGGATGTATTATTGGTGCAAGCCAACATCGACAACGGCCAGAAGCAGGCGATGGAGCGCGGCAAGGGTTACCGCGCCGAAATCCTGACCGAGTATTTCCGCGCCACCGACCTGGGCCTGGAAAAATCGCCGAACGTGCATTTTGCGATGTGGTCGGAAACCGCCTTCCCGTCGCTGTTGGGCGGCGAATTCAACCAATCGCCTTACGCCGAATTGCTGCGCGACTACCTGCGCAATCGCCAACTACCGCTGGTGACCGGCGCCTACGGCCGAGACGCCCGCGGCGACATCACCAATTCGCTGTTCGCGGTCGATCAAGCCGGCAACGTGCTGGAACCGCACTACAGCAAAACCATCCTGCTGGCGCTGGGCGAATACCTGCCCGGCGCGGAAACCTTTCCCTGGCTGAAACAGCTGCTACCGATGGTCGGCCAATTCGGCCGCGGGCCGGGTCCGACCGTGTTGCTGGAGATGAACGGCTTCAAGATGGGCCCGCAAGTCTGCTACGAAAGCCTGTTCCCGGAGTTTTCCAAGGGCCTGGCCGATTTGGGCGCCCAATTCATCGTCAACGTCACCAACGATTCCTGGTACGGCACCTGGCAGGAACCCTACCAGCATTTGTACATGACCTTGGCGCGCGGCGTGGAATTCCGCCGGCCGGTGTTGCGGGTCACCAACACCGGCATTTCCACCGTGTCGCTGGCTAACGGCGACGTGCTGGCGTTTTCGCCCTTCCATACTCGCTGGGCCGAGTCCTACCACGTCCCCTTCCTGGCCGAACCGCCCGCCACTTTCTATCAGCAATATTTCTATCTAATGCCGGCCTTACTCTGGACCGGGCTAGCGAGTTTACTGGGTTTCGGTACGTTGCTAAAAAACAGACTGCGTGGCGCAACGTGAAGCGCGTCCTTTTCGATTGATGGGCTGGGTATTCGCTCGGTAGCTTATGGTGATAAGGGGAATCTCGTTTGACACAAAGCGCCTACCTGATAAAGTCAGCGGCAATTCAATACGCAGGCAAGATTGCCTGATTTACCGGCCAGTATCAAGTTATCAAGGCAAACATGCCTATTTTTCCGGATACGCAAGCAAAAGTGCCTGAAAAGGCGGTTAATATCAACTTATGCAGGCAGATTTGCCTGATAATCATTAGTTAGGGGGTTGCATGCAAACAGAAAACAAACCTTACAATGATGCTTTTGAATGTGGTGTAAACAAAGTTGTTCATGATATTCCTTGTGATAGCGATCTGAAAAAAATGTCATTCGTTGAGCTTTCCATTGAATTGGCTTCTTCTAAAAAAGACTCCCCAAAATTCATCGTTTTTGAACGAGAAATTAAAAAGCACATCGCAAAAGACCAAGCAAAAATCAATCGCAGTAATATTATTCTTGGTGCTTGCATCGGCTTGGCTGGCGTTTTCCTTGGCGCTTGGCTAAAGGAATCCCCACCCACGCAACAGGTAGCCCCAAGCAATACTGTGCAACAATAC
>NZ_JBYMAP010000013.1:0-31290 GCF_057766305.1 Methylomonas sp. BG-2
TTCGGCCACGGTTGGCGATTCGATCGAACGTGCTTGTCCGGCGCAGCCGCTAAAAAGCCAAAGTGTCGCGAATGTAAAAACAAGGGTTTTCGTCATAGTCATCAACTGCTAGCCGGCGATCCGGTTGAAGTTTCGGAAGTCGCCGGCGGTTGTCGGGCAACGCTGTTTCCACTGCTTGGCTGCCCTGGATCCGGGACGGCTCTGCAGGGAATCGGCCGTTCGGTCGTTGGTTTGTCTCCTAAAACTTATAGCCGATTTGAGCAAAGAACGTTCTTTGCGGCAACGGATGGTTAAAGAAGGCTTGGTAGTCGTTGATATTGTCGACGCCCGCCGAAATATGGCCGGCGTTGTTGAAGCGGTAAGTGGCCTTCAAATCCACGTAGACCGATTCGGTAAATGCCGCGTAGTACGGTAACTGCAGATCCTTGTTGTCGAGTTGGGCGTACATTCTGCCTTGGTAGCGGGTGCCGACCGAGAAGTCCCAGTCCTTGCCGTAGTGGTAGGTCGTCAACAGGTTGGCACGATAATCCGGTAACAGCGGAAAGCTCTTGCTGACGTAATTGACGTTGGCGTCGTTCTTTAGAATTTTCGAGTTCAAAATCGTCGTGTCCAGTTTGATGTCGAAATTCGAGTCGAATATCCGGTCCTGATTGATCGTCAAATCGATACCGTTAATTTCCACTTCGTCGATCGACGCCAACATGCTGCTGAAGTTGCCGGCGTTCAGATTTAAGCCTCCCGGCCCGAAGGTGGCGGGGTCTTGGGCGATTAACAGCGAGTTGGAAATCGTCGAACTGTAAATGGCGTTGCGCACGTTTTCATGGAACAGATTCAAACGGATATAGCCGTTATTGAAATCGTACTCCCCCATCAGGTTGTGATGGGTTCCGTCTTCCGGCTTTAACAGCGAATTGGCCAGACTGACGCTACCCCTCAAGCTGTTGGAGTTGTCGAACAATTCGCCGACCAGCGGAAACCGGTAGGCCTTGGCGACCGAGTAGCGGAATTTCCAGCGGCCGGGTTCGTAACCTAACGAAAACTTGGGCGACCACGTCGAAGCTTGCCGGTCTCTTGGCGAGTAATCGTTGTTGCCGGACAGATAAATGCCGTCGGATACGTTCCAACGTTCCAAGCGGCTGCCGAATGTGGCGTCCCAGTCCTGGATAAAACGCCAGGACAATTGGCCGAACAGACCGTAGGTGTCGGTTGCGCCGCCGCTACGCAAGGTTAGCCTGCCGCGATTGGTGCTCGTATAGTTGCTGGTACTATATTGGCTGGTAAACATTTTGGCATGTTGATATTCCATGCCGGTCGAGAAGGAAAGATCTTCGCGATCGAAAAACTTTTGGTTGTCGAATTTCGTCGAAATATTGATCCAGCCCATGCTGTCGACATCGCTGATTTGGCCGGCGTTGGTATTGTTGGGGTCGCTGGGATTTAAGGATGAGGAGATCGTCTGGTCGTGCAGTACGTCAAAATAGCTGACATGGGTATCGGTATTCCAATTGCCGAACAGTTGGCCTTTCAAGCCGCCGCCGAGCGTTAGAGTTTGCCGATTTTGTTGGCTGGCGCCGAAGTTGGTCCCGACCGGGACGATCCGCAAGCCGTTGTAGTTGTAGGTCGTGCTGCCGTTACCGTACACCGGGGTGCCGTCGGCCTTTTTCAAATAGGTCTGGCCGACACTGGTGACGTCCAGGTTTTCGAAGGCCACGGTGAACAAGGCGTCGAGTTGCGGATTGATTTGGTAGCCGCCTTTCCATTTGTACAAATCGTCCACTGAGTGGACAACTCCGCTGTCGCCGTAGGACAGACGCGGCTGGCCGGCATAACCGCCTTGGTTGGCCTGACTGCCGACGGCTCTGGGATTGCGTTCAAGATAGGCGCCGCTGACCGAGCCGGTTCCGGAGGTGTAAGCTCTTAGCGCTCCGCCGTTGGCTCCGGAAGTATTCGAATAGTTGTAGGTGGTCATCGGTTGGCCTTCGTTCTCTAAATGGTTGTAAGAGAAGTAGCTGCTGAAATCACCGAATTTATCGCCGTAAGAGCCGAAGGTCCGAAATCCTTGCAGATTTTTACTGGTGCCTTCGAATTGGTAGGGTTGGAAGATGTAGGTTGCTTCCGTATAGACCTCACGTTTTTGCGGTAGCAGGGTATTGAAATTGATCACGCCGCCCATGGCGTTTCCGCTATATTCGGCGGAGAATGGGCCGGACAGAATATCGACCGACTTGATTTCGCCCGGACCGATCAATCCCCAGCGCGGCGAGCCGTTGAAGGAATATTGCAAGGCATTCCAGATTGGCATGCCATCCATAAATACCATGACCCTGCCGCCTTGGTAAGGGTTGGAGCCGCGCATGCCGACCGGCGCATTCGGATCGCCGATATAGCGCTGTCTGACGAACACGCCGGATTCGAACTTGATCGAATCGGAGGTGGTGACGGCGTTGGTTTCGGCAATGTCTTTCTTGGAGATTTTGGTTTTAGGTGTCGATAGGTCGGTCTTCGACGGTTTTTCGGGGCGACCGTCTTCGGAGTCTTCGGAAACGATGACATCGGCTAGCGTATCGTCCTTGGTTTCGGCCGCTTGCAAGTTAAAGGAATACAGGATGGTGGGCAGTGTCAGTAGCAAAGATGTCTTTTTTAGAGTTTCTCGCATGTCGAGTTTCCTTGAAAATGAAATAGGCTGCGCCGGCGCGGAATCAATTTGCGTCCGCCAGGCTTTGTTTACCGCAGTGGGCGAGCAAAATCAGCGCCTGCAATTCAAGGTATTGATAAGTAGAAGGTTTTATCTGGCGGACAACAAGAATAAAAATAAACTATGTTATATAAAGAAAAAATTGTCGCTGGAGCGAGGCAAATCACCGAAATTCAACTTAACAGCGATAAAGTGCGATGGTTTTTGTTTTGCTTTCGAACTCAACGCTTAGACGCCGTTCAAACTATTTCCGATCATTTGGCGACGAGAATGCGTCTGAAATTGTCGGGCCGCGCGAGTATTGCGGCGAATCGAAAAAACTATGTTATTTAACGGAGTTTCGTTCCGTGTTGCCGAGGAAAATATGAAAACACTAGGCTGGCTGGTTCTGGTTATGTTGACGATGGGTGGGTGGCATCCGCTTTGGGCCGAAGACTTGGTGTTCAAGCCATTTCGGTCCGATAGTTATCGACAAATGCTGGCCGCGTCCGCCCATGAGCCTTTTCTGCTAGCGATCTGGTCGGTGGATTGCCCGTCCTGTCTGAAAGACATGGCCAATTTGAAGGCAATACACGAAAAACATCCGACACTGAAAATCGTTATGTTGGCGGTCGACGATGGCGAGGCTTTGCCGGAGATACGCAGGATCATCGCGGAGGAGCGTTTGGAGACCCTGGAGAACTGGGTGTTCGCCGACGAGAATCCGGAAAAATTGCGCTATGAAATCGATCCGGCGTGGTTCGGAGAATTGCCAAGAACCTATTTCTTTGACGCCGCCCATCGGCGGGTAGGCAAGAGCGGCGCCTTAACGATGGATGAATTCGAGGCCGAACTCGCCAAGTTAAAGCGCTAGCTTTGAAGCAACGTTTTGATACGTTATTGCTCGACGGTGACGAATGCCAGCTTCGATATACCGGCATGTTGCACTGTCGCCATGACCTCGGCGACCTTGCCGTAGTTAACCCCTTGATCCGCGTAAATGTGAATCACGATTTCGGGATTCGCGGCCAATTCGCCTTGTAACGTGGTCTCCAATGCCGCCAAGTCGGCGATGGGGTTTTTATTTAAGGTGACGCCGCCTTGAGCATCGATGCCGAGTTGCATCGGTTGTTTTTCGGTGTCCGGAGTGGTCGAGGCGGTCTTGGGCAGCGCCACGTTGACCGATTGCGTTAACAGCGGCGCGGTGACCAGCAGTATGATCACCAATACCAACATCACGTCGACCAGCGGCGTGACGTTGATTTCGCTTACGGCTTCGTCTTCTTCGGAATTGGTTTTAAAGCCCATTGATTACTCCTTGTCTTTGGCGTTGTCGCCGAACGCGATATGCAGGAAACCGTCCACGAAATTTTCCAGCGAGGCGCGGTGGTGTTTGGCCCGCCGCATGAAAAAATTGTAGGCCAATACAGCCGGAACCGCTACGGCAATACCGATCGCGGTGGCGATCAGCGCGTCGCCGATCGGGCCGGCGACCACGTCCAGACTGGCCGAGCCGCTGGCGCTGATGTCGTGCATCGCGTGCATGATGCCCAGAACGGTGCCGAACAAGCCTACGAACGGCGCGGTGCTACCGATGCTGGCCAGCATGGTCAGGCCGCTTTCCATTTTGCGTTGTTCCAGTTGGGTTTGATGCCGCAAGGTTTGCTCCAGCAAATCCTGGGGCGAGCCGCGGAATCGCAAGCTGGCACAGGTCTCCGGATGACTCATTTCAGCCAGCCAGGTAAACCCGCAAGTCGCGATGCGGGCTTTGGGGCCGCGCAGTTTTTCGGAAGGCAATTGCTGGGCGGCGGATAAGTCGGCGGAGTCCCAAAATGCTTCGTTGAATTGCTTGTTGTAATAGTTGTTCTTGGCGAATTGCCAGATTTTGAAAAAAATCAAAGTCCAGGTTATCAACGAAAACGCCAGCAACGTATACAACGTGGCGTCGATAACCAATTCCGGGGCAACATGGTAGGGCATTAATTTCTCCGATTTTATTCACGCAATGTAAAGATGATGGGGACGATCACCGAGCTGGCCACCGGTGTTTCGCCGCGCTTGGCCGGGATGAATTTCCATTGTTTGACGGCTTCCACCGCCGAGTCGTCCAAAACCTCGTGGCCGCTGCTATGATCGACGGCTACGCTATCGGCCAAGCCTTCGGCGGACACTTGCACTTTCAGCAATACCTTCCCTTGCCAGCCCCGGCTTTTAGCTATCATCGGGTATTCCGGCTTGGGGTTGTGCGCGTAATTTGCGCGAAAATTGGCTTCGGTGAACGGTTCGGCCTGAGTTGCCGTGCTGGGCGTGGCGGTGACCGCCGGCGACGGATTGGCCGGCGCGGTCACCGGTGTCGGCTGCGTCTCGGCCGCCGCCTCGCTGGGCGCGTACTCCGGCGCTTTTTGGACGATCGGCGGCGCCTTTTTAGGCAACGGCTTGGGCTTGGGTTTCGGTTTGACTTCGGGCGGCTTTTTCTCCGGTGGCGCGGGGGCCGGCGGCGGTGGCGACACGCTGGGCTTGGGCGCCGAGATCGCGATCATCGAAACTTCCATCATCAGCGGTTGCGCTTGAGTCAGGGCTTCCACCGGCTGCAACAGGTACCGTAGTCCCCAAACATGCAGCAGCAGTACCAACACGCTCAGCAAACTCAGCATATTGGAAGGTCGTTCCTCGCCCAGCAAATCCCGCCAAACCGAATCGCTCGCCGCCCGAGGAGCCGGTCCCGTGCCGCCAAAGTTCGCTAGCGGGCTGGTCTGCAAAGCCTCTTCGTGGGTTTTAAATAAATACATGAATGCAATCAGTGCTGGAAGGTATGCAGGTTCTAAATTCGATCTTACATTGTAAGTTATTTGCCGGCCCGGGACGAACTTCGCTTCGCTTGCGAGCTGGTCGTTTCCGGCAAAACAGTCTCATTAACATAAGACGCTTCAGAAATTAAAATCCCCACCAAAGAATTGCGATTGCGGTCAATCCTGGGTTCTGTGGCATAATTTCAACAGCTTTTCGCTTGCATCCAACACTTGCCATGCCTTCGAAACACCCATTCCCCGCCAAGGAAAAACTTTCCACCCTCGCGTTAAGCGCCATCGGCGTGGTGTTCGGCGATATCGGCACGAGTCCGCTTTATGCGATGAAAGAGGTGTTTCACGGTGGTCTGGCTACAGATACCGAGCACGTGCTCGGGGTGTTGTCGCTGATCTTTTGGTCGCTGACATTGGTCGTGAGCTCCAAATACGCCACATTCATCATGCGGGCCGACAACCGTGGCGAAGGCGGCATCATGGCGTTGATGGCGCTGGCGCTGCAAGGCGCCAGGAACGATCCGCGCCGTAAGGTATTCATTGTCACGCTGGGGCTGCTGGGTGCCTCGTTGTTTTACGGCGATAGCATTATCACGCCGGCGATCTCGGTGTTGGGCGCGGTGGAGGGCTTAAAGGTCATCGCGCCCCGTTTGCACGAGTACATCGTGCCCGCCGCAATCGCGGTCCTGTGCTTATTGTTTATCTTGCAGGCCAAGGGGACCGGCGTCGTTGGCCGCTTGTTCTCGCCGATCATGTGCGCTTGGTTCGCCACGCTAGCGTTGCTGGGTATTGTCAACATCGGTAGCGCGCCCGAGGTATTGATGGCGGTCAATCCCTTCCATGCCCTGCATTTGTTGGTGGAGATCGGTTGGAAGGGCTTTTTGATCATGGGGGCCATTGTGTTGGTCATCACCGGCGCCGAGGCCTTGTACGCCGACATGGGCCATTTTGGTTTGAAGCCTATCCGCTACGCCTGGTTTAGCGTGGTTTTTCCGGCGCTAATGCTGAATTATTTTGGCCAAGGCGCCTTGCTGATTCGCGATCCGTCGGCGATCAGCAATCCGTTTTATCTGTTGGCGCCGAATTGGGCACAATATCCGTTACTGATTTTGTCGACACTGACTACGGTGATCGCGTCGCAGGCCGTGATTTCCGGCGCGTTTTCGGTGACCCGGCAGGCGATACAGCTAGGCTATTGTCCGCGGATGACCGTGCGGCATACCTCCGGCTATGAAATGCGCCAGGTTTACGTGCCGGCCATCAATGGTTTGATGGCGGTATGCGTGTTCGTGCTGGTGCTAAGTTTTAAATCGGCTTCGGCGTTGGCCTCTGCTTACGGCATTGCCGTGACCGGTACCATGATCGTCGACACGATATTGGCTTTCATCGTCATTCAGGGCTTGTGGCGTTGGAATCGCCCCACCAGCATCGCATTTCTATCGATTTTCCTGTCGGTGGATTTGTTGTTCTTGGCGTCCAACAGCTTGAAGATTCCGACCGGCGGCTGGCTGCCGCTGGTGGTGGGCGCGATATTGTTCTTGGTGATGACGACCTGGATCAAGGGGCGCGAATTACTGACCAAGTATCTTGAGGATAGGCGGGTGTTATTCGAGGAACTGGAAGAGCGCTTGAAGACCCAGCCGCCGGTCACCGTGCCCGGTACCGCGATTTACATGGCTCGTAGCATGCACGGGGTGCCGCAGGTCTTGTTGCATAACCTGGAGCATAACCGGGTGCTGCACGAGAAGATCATCGTGTTGACGATTGTGACCACCGAAGAGCCTTATGTCGACGAATCGCATCGCGTAAAAATCCGGGCGTTCGGCCACAACCGCAGTTTTTACCGGGTGAAGCTGTATTTCGGCTTTCAGGAGGAACAGGATGTGCGCCGGGCCTTGCAACTGTGCTGCCACGAGGGTTTGGACATCAACCAAAAAACGGTGTCGTTTTTCATCGGTAGCGAACGTTTGGCGTTCCGCCGCAAAAGCCCGATGCCGAAGTGGCGACGTTCCTTATTTAGTTTCCTGACTCATAACTCGACCAGTGCGATCGAGTATTTCAAAATCCCGGTCGAGCGTGTGATCGAGCTGGGCATTCGTATCGAACTTTAGCCGCTAAAATTCGCTTGGGCTAGAGCCCGGGAGCAGCGGGTTGCCGCTTACCCAACTTCGATTCTTTAATGGCGGCGTTGGCCGTGATCATGCTGGTGGTGTTCGCCGCCCGCCATATTGGCGCTTGAACCGCCGCCGAAATCGCGTCTTGTCTCGGCCCGGTCCCGATGGCCGTGTTCCCTGTTGTCCTCGCCGCCGTGCCACTCATGGCGCTCGTTCCGGCGATGCCAGTTGCCTAGGTGATGTTCACGGTCCCTGAAGTTCGGTTCGTGCCGCTCATGGTGTTCGTGGCGGTCCCAGTGGCGATGATCGCGGTTGTAACCGGGTTGAATGTAATAGGTGCCATAGTTGAATTGGGTACCGGGAGAGTAATAACCACTACCGTAGCCTTGATAGGGCTGATCCACGCTGTAAACGGAACCATACCCGTAACCGGCGTAGCCACGTTGGTAATAACCCGTCGCACAACCCGACAGGGTGAACGCGGCAATCGCCAATATCGTGACTTGCAGGGTTTTCATAAAAAGCCTCTTGGCTATTCGCTCGTTTGAGTTAAGTGGACTCCAGAGTAACCGCGTCCTCTTAATAGCCGCTTAATAGCCGCGAATCGCTCGCTTCGATTGAACGTCTTATTTCTAAGCAACGTCCAGAAAATGGACGCTGATTCCGCTGAATCGCTATTGCGGTTTTATGTGCTTAAGATTTTGATTTAAATCAATAATATTATGTTTTATCAAGTTGGTACGTTGCTTGCACTAATAGGCACCGAGGCCTGCGCCGCCCGCAGATGAAAGCACTTCAAGACGACGAAAAGCACCCCGCTGATCGGCGCCGGCCTCGTTCAAACCTATAACAGTACAATGAGGAATCAACATGGCTATAAGTGCAGCAACAAAAGCCGCAACCGATGCCTTGGCCGTCAACCGCGCGCCAACCAGCGTCAACGCCCAGGAAGTCCATCGGTGGTTGCAAAGTTTCACTTGGGACTTTGACAAAAATCGGACCAAGTATCCTACCAAGTACAAAATGGCGAACGAAACCAAGGAACAGTTCAAACTGATCGCCAAGGAATACGCCAGAATGGAATCGGTCAAGGACGAACGCCAATTCGGCAGCTTGCAAGACGTGCTGACTCGTCTGGATGCGGGCAATCGCGTGCACCCCAAATGGGGCGAAACGATGAAAGTGGCTTCCAACTTTTTGGAAGTCGGCGAATATAACGCCATTGCCGCCACCGGCATGCTGTGGGATTCGGCGTCCGCGCCGGAGCAAAAAAACGGCTACTTGGCCCAGGTGTTGGATGAAATTCGCCACACCAACCAATGTGGTTATGTGAACTATTACTTCAGCAAACATTTCCACGATCCGGCAGGCCACAACGACGCGCGCCGCACCCGCACCATCGGGCCGCTGTGGAAAGGCATGAAACGGGTATTTTCCGACGGCTTCATTTCCGGCGACGCGGTCGAGTGCTCGGTTAACCTGCAATTGGTCGGCGAGGCCTGCTTCACCAATCCGTTGATCGTCGCGATCACCGAATGGGCGGCGGCCAACGGCGACGAAATTACCCCGACCGTGTTCCTGTCGATCGAAACCGACGAGTTGCGGCATATGGCCAACGGTTATCAAACCGTGGTGTCCATCGCCAACGACGCGGCGGCATCCAAATATTTGAACACCGATTTGAACAACGCGTTCTGGACCCAACAAAAGTACTTCACGCCGGTATTGGGTATGTTGTTCGAATACGGCTCCAAATTCAAAGTCGAGCCTTGGGTCAAAACCTGGAACCGTTGGGTTTACGAAGATTGGGGTGGCATCTGGATCGGCCGTCTGGGCAAATACGGTGTCGAATCGCCACGCAGCTTGCGCGATGCGAAAAAAGACGCTTACTGGGCCCACCACGACCTGTTCTTGCTGGCCTACGCCTTGTGGCCGACTGGCTTTTTCCGTTTGACTCTGCCAACCAAGGAAGAAGCGGATTGGTTCGAAGCCAACTATCCAGGCTGGTACGACCACTACGGCAAAATCTACGACGAGTGGCGCGCTCGCGGTTGCGAAGATCCGAACAGCGGCTTCATTCCGTTGATGTGGTTCATCGAAAACAATCACCCGATCTATATCGATCGCGTTTCGCAAGTCCCGTTCTGCCCTTCATTGTGCAAAGGCGCCAGCACCTTGCGGGTCCACGAGTACAACGGCAAAAAACATTCGTTCAGCGACGAATGGGGCGAGCGCATGTGGTTGAGCGAGCCGGAACGTTACGAATGCCAAAACATGTTCGAACAATACGCGGGACGCGAGTTGTCCGAAGTGATCGCCGAACAGCACGGCGTGCGTAGCGACGGCAAAACCTTGATCGCCCAACCGCACACCAGCAAAAACGGCAAGTTGTGGACCTTGGACGACATCAAAAAGTTGAACTGCGTGTTTAAAGACCCGCTGGACGCACTGTAACCGTCGTTCTCACCACTATCTTAGGAGACAGCTCAATGTCTGTACAAGTACAACAAGGAAAACGCGGATTGACCGATCCGGACATGGTTAGAGAGATTCTGGAAGCCATTCCCGATCAGCCGCTGGATACACAACGCAAGATGAACTATTTCGTTAAGCCGCGCGGTCGCCGGCTGACTGAATACGAAGTATTGACCTGCTACGCGCAACCCACGCCGGACTGGATTCCGGGTGGCTTGGACTGGGGCGATTGGACCCAAAAATTCCACGGCGGCCGCCCGTCCTGGGGTAACGAGACCACCGAACTGCATTCCACCGATTGGCACAAGCACCGCGATCCGGCCAAACGCTGGCACGCGCCTTACGTGAAAGACAAAGCGGAAGAATGGCGTTATACCGATCGCTTCCTGCTGGCCTATTCATCGGAAGGTCAAGTTCGCTCGATCGACCCCATTTGGCGGGACGAAGTATTGAACGACTATCTTGGCGCGTTTTGCTTCAACGAATACGGTTTGTTCAACGCGCATTCCTCGGCATCTCGCGACTGCTTGGGTGACACCTTGCGGATGAGTATCGCGATGATCGGCTTCGATAAAGTCGATAACGCGCAGATGATCCAATTGGAAAGAACCTTTTTGGCGAAATTAGTGCCTGGCTTCCCCGAGTCCACCGACGAGCCGAAACGCGAATGGACGCAAGGCAGCATCTACAAAGGTGCTCGCGAAACCGTTCAGGACATCTGGCAAGCCACTTACGACTGGAACGAAATCCTGTGGTCTTGCCACATGGTTTACGACCCCTTGTTCGGTCAGTTCGTGCGTCGCGAGTTCTTCCAACGCCTGTCGTCCTATTACGGCGATACCTTGACGCCGTTTTTCATCAACCAAATGCAGCTGTATTTCTCGCAAACCAAGGGCATCACTTCCGACATGTTCTTCGAATGTCTGGGTGACGATGCCGAGTTTGGCGACTACAACCGCCGGATGATGCGGGCTTGGACCGACAAGTGGTTGCCAAGAACCGTGCAAGCATTGCAGGACTTCATGGGCATTTTTGCAAAAATCCCGACCATTCCCGGCGTGACCAGCAAGGATGCCGTCGAGGCTGCATTGGAGCGGGTCTTCGACGACTGGAAACTCGATTATGCCGACAAAGTCAGCTACAAATTCGACAAGGCCGCCATTATCAAAACCATTCTGCAAGGCTTGAAATAAGGAGAGCAACATGTCAGTCAGTTCTAACGCGTATGGCGCCGGCATTATGGCCAAAACCGGCAAAGCCTTTGCCGACGAGTATTTCGCCGAAGAAAACCAAGTGGTGCATGAAAGCAACGAAGTGGTTCTGGTGCTGAAAAAATCCGACGAGATCAACATCGTCGTTGACGAAATCTTGCTGGGCGACCGCAAGGCCGACAACCCGACCTTGGTGGTCGAAGACCGCGCCGGCTACTGGTGGTTGAAAGCCACCGGCAAGATCGAAGTCGATTGCGAGGAAGTTTCGGAATTGCTGGGTCGTCATTTCAGCGTCTATGACTTCCTGGTGGACGTTTCGTCCACGATCGGCCGCGCCTTTACCCTGGGCGAGAAATTCACCATCACTTCCGAGCTGATGGGCCTGGATCGTCAATTGGAAGACCTGAAATCATAGGAGTTTTTACCCATGGCAAATTACAACATTCATGACAACCCGGTTCGCGATGAATGGATCAAAAAAATCGGTTCGCTCAATACGCTGGCCAAAGGCGTGGAAATGCTTAACGAGTTTCGTCTCAAGTACACCACGCCGCTTCGTGCGAGCTATGATCTTGAACTCGATTGGGGCTGGATCGAGTGCAAGCTCGAGGAAAAGGTAGCCTTGTTGAAACACAAGGAGTTGAACGATCAGCAAATCCAAAACCAATGCGCCAACGGTGCCGATGCCCAGAAGGAAGCGGATGCGGTGCTCGCCAAAATGGCGGCCTGCACCGATAAATTCGCGGCGGAGAAAATCCATATCGGTTTCCGCCAAGCCTACAAGCCACCGATGATGCCGGTCAACGTGTTCATGGACACCGACCGTATTCTCGGCACCAAGCTGATGGAATTGCGTAACACCGACTATTACGAAATGTCTCTGGAAGAGCTGCGTAAAGTGCGCGGCGTCAGAGTCGTAACGCTGCAATAGTCGGCCATCGAATTGCCGGCGAGCGGGCCTTTATTCGTATGCGGGAGGCCCGGTTGTCGGCATGTTAGGGTTCCGCCATGGATGGCGGGCTCTTCTTTCCCCGTTTCTGGTTGGGACGCCGGATCGCGTCTCGGCTTATTCTCAATCTAACTCGATAGATAGCACGATGGACTTACTAGCCAATATCAAAACGGCGACGCCACTGCCGTATCCGGACGCTACGGCGCCGCTGACCAAGTTATACGATGTTGCCCCCTATACCGCGTTTGGCGAAGACTTGGACTTCATGTGGCGCTGGACCATCTACCGCGACCGCAAACCGGTGCAAGAAGGGTGCTCCTTGACACTGGACGCCTCCCGCCGGGCGGTAGAGCACGTGATGGCGTTTTTCAATGTCGCCGCGGCGCGCGTCGGCCAGGGAGACGCCTAACATGATGCATAACGTCAAAATTAAGACCGAGGACGGCGAATCGGTCGCCTTCGATTGCGGGGACGACGAAGACATCATCAGCGCCGGCTTGCGCCAGGACATTTATCTGATGGCTTCATGCCGGGAAGGCGGTTGCGCGACCTGCAAGGGATTTTGCACGGAAGGTGATTACGAAATCGGTAAGGTCAGTGTTCAGGCCCTGCCGCCCGACGAGGCCGAAGAGGGTTTCGTGTTGTTATGCCGTTGTTTCCCGACGACCGATCTGGAAATCGAAGTGCCGTATACCTATGACCGGATTTCGTTTTCGCCGGAGGGCTTGGAATTCGACGCCGAAATTGTCGAATTGGCGCAGGTGTCCAGCAATGTCGTGAAATTGTGCTTGCAAAAGCTGGGCGACGATCAGCAGATCCGCCTGGATTCGGGACAGTACTACAACTTGGTCATTCCGGGCACGGACATCAGTCGGTCTTATTCACCGGCCAATACCGCCAACAATCGCGGCGAGCTGGAGTTTTTGATTCGGATCGTCGATAACGGTAAGTTTTCGTCTTATTTGCAGCAGGATGCCTATGTCGGTCAGACGATACACGTAGTCGGGCCCTTGGGCGTGTTCGGATTGAAGGAAAACGGTTTTACGCCGCGCTACTTCGTGGCGGGCGGCACCGGACTGGCGCCGATTTTATCGATGGTGCGCCGCATGCACGAATGGGAAGAGCCTCAGCAGAGCGTGATTTATTTCGGCGTCAATACCGAACAGGAAGTGTTCTACGCCGACCAGCTTCAGCAGCTACAACAAGCCATGCCGACCTTGTCGGTGCGGATTTGCGTGTGGAAGGCCAGCGACGGCTGGCATGGCGAGAAAGGTAGCGTCGTCGATATTCTGCGCCGCGATCTACAGGGTACCGGCGTCAAACCCGATTTGTATTTGTGCGGTCCGCCGGGCATGGTCGATGCCACCTATGCGGTCTGCGCCGAAGTCGGCATTCCCCGCGACAAAATTTATCTGGAAAAATTTTTGCCTAGCGCCGCTTGATTCCGATGAAAAGCGAAGATCAAGCGTTTATCAACGAAATGGTCATGGAACTGGAAGACAGCATTCGCGCGCTGACCGCCGAAGAAAGCCGCTTGGTCGCCAAACTCGGCGAAGAGCGGGTGGCCGAGTTGCTCGAATACTGGGAGCGGCGCATGCCGTCCGAAGACGAGGAGGCCTTCAGATTGGCGTTGGACCATAACGACAAAAAACTGACCTGGGTTTGGCTCAGGCTGAAACGGGCCAGATTGTCGCGGGCGCGGGCGGGCCAGGCGTTGATGAAAAACCGAACTTGATCGCGGCCACTATCCCAATCTTTCCCAAAGGTAACGGATACCTTCATGAAAAGCGGTTCCGGACGAACGGCTTTTCGGGGATGGATTGGATTTTTCGAACATTGGCCCATGCCCGCGCCGGTTCTCCTCAGGGGAGTATCCGAGTTGGCGAGGCGTGCCGGCCTATCACCAGCATACGAGACTTATGAGCAAACAAATTATTTACAACCCCGAGGCCCGCTTGCGAATTATGCAAGGCATGGACACCGTGGCCAGGGCCGCGGCGGCGACATTGGGTAGTTCCGGGCCGGCGGTGCTGATTCAGCACCGCACCGACGGCATGCCGCCGATCTTTACTCGCGATGGCGTGACGGTGGCCAACTCGATCATCCTTGAAGATCGAGTGGCCGACTTGGGCGGTAGAATGCTGCGCGATGTGGCCGGGTCGGTGTCGCGCCAAGTCGGCGACGGTACCACCACCGCGATCGTACTGGCTCGCGCGATCGCGGCGGAATGTTTGAAAAGCATCGCGGCCGGCTTCCATCCGCTGCAATTGCAAAAAGGCCTGGACTTGGCGCTGACGCTGGTTGAAATCGAATTGCGGCGTCGAGCGCTGACCGACGTGACGCCGGACTGGATCGCCCGGATCGCGGCGGTGGCTAGCAAGGACGAGCCGGGCGTTGGCGCATTGCTCAACCGCGCCTTCGCCGAATTGGGCCATGACGGCCCCTTGACCTTTCAACTGGGTAACGGCCGCGACGACGAATTGGATGTCGTCGAAGGTATTCGCTACGATCAGGGCTATTTGTCGCCGTATTTCGTCACCGACCGCGGCCGGGCCACGGCGGAATTGGAACGGCCTTACATCTTGCTTTGCGACCGGGAGATCGTCGATCTGATGGATCTGGTACCCATCCTGGAGCAAGTGGCCGACCAGCACCGTTCGCTATTGGTGATCGCCGAGGATGTCCGCGACAACGCGTTGACCGGGATGTTGCTGAATCACATCCGCGGCGTGTTCAAGACCGTTGCGGTCAAACCGCCCGGTTTTGGTGACCGTCGTCTGGACCGGCTGAACGACTTAGCCTTGTTAACCGGCGCCACGCCGGTGTTGCAAAGCCACGGTACCCGGTTGGAAGATTTGACTCTGGAACAATTGGGTCAAGCGGAACGAGCCATCGTCGGCGCGGAAACCACCACGATACTGGCCGGTGCCGGTGATCGGGAGGCCGTGGCGCGCGTCGTGTCCGGCTTACGTCGGGCACTCGCGGACGTGCGTGCCCGAAAACCCGGCGATGGCTCGCCAACCGGCAATCAGCATGAAGCCGACGAGCTGGAAGAACGCATCGCGATGTTGTCCGCTAAGACCGGCGTGTTTAGCGTGGGCGGCATCACCGACATCGAAATCAAGGAACGCCTGGTACGCATCGAAAATGCCTACAAGTCCGCGCAAGCGGCGCTTGAGGAAGGCGTGATGCCGGGCGGCGGCGCCGGGCTAGCCGCCATTTCGGCGGTCCTGGACGAGGTGATCGCCGAGAACGCCGAGCAACAGCGCGGCGTGGCGATTTTAAGCCAAGCCTTATCCGCGCCGTTGCGGCAATTGCTCGGCAATGCGGGATTGAACGGCGAAGCCGTCGCGGCCGAACTACGCCGGCATGCCGGCTCAAACTACGCCTTTGATACGCAACGGCAACGCTTGGGCCCCTTCTTGGACATTGGCATCATCGATCCGGTGAAGGTCGTTCGCTTGGGATTACGAAACGCAGTGAGCATCGTTGGCACGCTAATGGCCAGCGAATCGGTGGTGATGGATGTGCCCGATCCTACCATTATGGCCGGCTATTCGCCGGAATGGGCCGCGGCGACCCGCGAGGACCCGCGCGCGTGATGCAACCTACCTCTTAAACCTCCTCTCTCGACTAGAGGATTCTCCGCTCCGGGAATCTTGCAACTCCGAGAACAGGCAATGTGACGTTATGTCGCATTGCCTCTTTTTTTTATTTTGTTATGGTGCGCGTTCTACTCAAAACGAACGAAAAGCAGTCTAAGCCGCTGTTTTTTATTTAGTTTCGCGCCAAAACCAAAATCGGCGCCCGGACATCGAGACAAGAAATGGATATTGCGTTACGGTTACCCGAAACCGCCAGAATTGTTCAGGAAACGTTTCTGCACAAGCGTACGCTGGAATTCGAAGTCGACCGCCCGGTTCAAGCCTGGCGCTGGATGAATCAGACCCGCTCCGTGCCGGACCAGAGCGACTGGGTGCGGCCGGAAGTGGCCGAAGCCTGGCGGCGTTGCTTGGAGGATTACCAATTACCGCTGGGGAATTTCGCCAACTGGCAGCGCTCGGGTCAGGGCACGGCCGGAGGCGATGCCCAATCCCAACAAATCGCCGAGTCGCTGGCCGACCTGGGCCACCAGTTCCACGTATTTTTAAAGGAAGCCGGCGTGATGCTGGTATTGGCCGCCGCCGACGGCGCGCTGCTGCAGGTTTTGGGAGAAAATCCCTTCCCCAGCCCATTCATGCGCAACCTGTACGAACAGAACAGCCGTTGGAGTGAAGCCGTGTTGGGAAATAACGGGATCGGTAGCGCCGCGTTGCTAAAACGCCCGATCGCATTCCAGGGAATGGAGCATTTCCTGAGTCTGTTACACCCGTTCAGCACCGTCGGTTACCCGTTGCTGGACGACAACGGCGAATTGCTGGCGGTGATCGGATTGGTTGCCGATCGCCAGGAGAGCATGAATTCGTTGTTCGCCTTTTTGCACCTGCTCTGCGTCGTGTTGAATACCAATCTGCCGCTGACTCGCAGTCCGGCGGCGCAAGCCAGGGTCTTGGAAAAAATCCCGTTCAAATTAGCGAAAAAGCCGCCGCACACCGAAGAGCCGGCGATGTCCGAGCAACTGGCGGCCTTGGTTGATAAGGCGGTTAAGTTGCAGCAATACAAGATTCCTATCCTGATCACCGGCGAATCCGGCGTCGGCAAGGATCACTTCGTCAATCTGCTCAAGCAGGCCGGGCCGCGTCGGGAGCAACCGCTGATCGCGATCAATTGCGCTTCGATACCGCACGATCTGATCGAAAGCGAGCTATTCGGCTACGAGGCCGGCAGTTTCACCGGCGCCCGTAGCGGCGGCAAGCCGGGCAAGTTTTTGCTGGCCGACGGCGGGATTTTGTTTTTGGACGAAATCGGCGACATGAGCCTGGATTTGCAATCCACGTTGCTCCGGGTGCTGGAAACCTCGGAATTCACGCCGGTTGGCGGCGCCAAGCCGATTCGGGTCGACGTACAGATCGTCGCGGCCACCAATGTGCCGCTGCTGGATGCGGTTGAGGCCGGTCGTTTTCGGCGCGACTTGTATTACCGCCTCAACGGTGCGCAAATCCATTTGCCGCCGTTGCGCGAACGGCAGGACAAACTGGCCATCATCCACCATATCCTGCAGCGCGAACTCGCCAAAATGCCGAACGCGCAGGCCATCGGCATCTGCCCCAGCGTTATTGCGCTGATAGAGCAGCACCCCTGGCCCGGCAATATTCGGCAATTGATCAACGTAATCCGCGCCACGCTGTATACCGCCGGCGGTAATTTCATCACGCGGGAGGATCTGCCGGTGGATTTTGTCGCGGAGCTGGCGAAAACCGAGCAGGAAGCCAGGCCCGAATTGGAGGCGCCGCTCAAGGCATCGCAGCCGGGCCGGACGATGACGTTGGAGGACTGGGAGCTTTACGGCATCAAAACCACGTTGCGGGCCTGCGCCGGTAACATTTCGCAGGCGGCCAAGGCGCTAGGTATTACCCGGACCACGCTGTATAAAAAAATCGACCGGTTCGGTTTGAGTCGCATGGCCGGCGAATAACACCGGCCATCGCTACGCGCCGGGGTTGCCGGCCGGATCGGCGATCACCGGATTGTTCAGCATGCCGAGGCCCTCGATTTCGATTCGCACGATTTGTCCGGCTTTTAAATAGCCGCGCGGCTTCATTTTTACGCCGACGCCCGCCGGGGTGCCGGTGCTGATCACGTCGCCGGGTTCCAGCGTCATCGCCTGGGTCAGATAGGCCACCATTTCGTAGCAATTGAAGATCATCTCGCCGGTGTTGGCGTTCTGCCGTAGTTCGTCGTCTACCCAGGTTTTCAAAGCCAGATTGTGCGGATCGGCAATCTCGTCGGCGGTGACCAGCCACGGGCCGAGCGGACCGTGAGTGTCGAAGGATTTACCCAGCGTCCAGGTGGGCGTGCGGGCCTGCCAGTCGCGCACCGTGACGTCGTTGCAGATGGTATATCCGGCGATGACGTCGCGGGCGTTGTCGACGCCGACATGTTTGCAACGTTTGCCGATCACGAAAGCCAATTCGCCCTCGTAATCGACTTTATCGGATACCGGCGGGATATGGATCGCGGCGCCGGGGCCAATGACGCAGGTGCTCTGTTTCGTGAAAAAAGTTGGGTATTCGGGTTTTTCCCAGCCGGTTTCGTTAATGTGGTCGGCGTAGTTCAGGCCGATGCCGAGCAACTTGCCGGGTCTGGGAATCGGCGCCAGCAAGGTCACGTCGGCCAACGCCAGCCTCGGCGCGCCGCCGTCGATCAGCGCTTGTAGGGCCAGTCTGGCTTCGGCGCCCGCCGCCAAAAAACCGATCATGTCGTTGGGCAAGTTGTCGTCGGCGGCGACGATGGCGTTGCCGACCAGAGCGCCGATCCGGCGTGCGCCCTTATCCAGAAAAGTCACCAGTTTCATATTTTTGTTCGATCCGAAAATCGGTCATTTTAGCCGATCGGCGGAGTTTTGGCGGCCGGCTCGGCGGGCTTGGTTCGCCCGCTCGTTGTGTTGTGGGGTACAATCTCGGATTGATTCGCAACGGTCGCAGCGACCCTTTCTGAGCAACTCTGATGACACCCGCCCAATTTGCCGAATATGCCCAACAGGGCTACAACCGCATTCCGGTTTGCCGCGAAGTCTTGGCCGACCTGGATACGCCGCTCAGCGCTTACTTAAAGCTGGCTGACGGCGCTTACTCCTATTTGCTCGAATCGGTGCACGGCGGCGAACAGTGGGGACGCTATTCGATCATCGGCTTGCCGTGTAAGACGCGCATCAAAATCCACGGATTGACGGTTACGGTTGAACGCGAAGGCGCGGCCACGGAAACCTTCGAGCATGCCCAACCGCTGGCCTGGATAGAAGAATTTCGTCAACAGTACAGAGTGCCGGATGTGCCCGGTTTGCCGCGCTTCAACGGCGGTCTGGTCGGTTATTTCGGTTACGAGACCATCGGCTACATCGAGCCGCGTCTGCAACCCAGCGGCAAGCCCGATCCTATCGGCGCGCCGGACATCCTGTTGATGGTGTCGCAGGATTTGTTGGTGTTCGACAATCTGTCCGGCAAAATGCTGTTGCTGACCCATGCCGATCCGGCCCAGGACAATGCGTATCACAATGCCAAGGCCCGGTTGGACAGGCTGGTTGCTAAGCTGCGCGAACCGCACGCCCACCCGCCATCGAGCGTAACGACCAAACATGTGCGGGAAACCGATTTCGTCTCCGGTTTTACCCAGCAAGGCTACGAAGAGGCGGTGCGCAAAGCCAAGCAATACATCACCGACGGCGATTGCATGCAGGTAGTGTTGTCGCAACGCATGTCGATACCGTTTGGCGCCTCGCCGCTGGATTTGTATCGGTCGCTACGCTGCCTGAATCCTTCGCCGTATATGTTTTATCTGAATCTGGACGATCTGTACGTGGTCGGCTCGTCGCCGGAAATCCTGGTGCGATTGGAGGACGACGAAGTCACGGTGCGGCCGATCGCCGGTACTCGCCGTCGCGGCGAAACCCACGAGCAGGACTTGGAGTTCGAGAAGGAACTGCTGGCCGATCCGAAAGAAATCGCCGAGCACTTGATGCTGATCGATTTAGGCCGCAACGACACCGGCCGGGTCGCCAAAATCGGCAGCGTCAAACTCACCGACAAAATGATCGTCGAGCGCTATTCGCACGTGATGCACATCGTCTCCAACGTCACCGGCGAATTGCAGGACGGCAAGAACGCGTTTGATGTATTGGCGGCCACCTTCCCGGCCGGCACCGTCAGCGGCGCGCCGAAAATCCGGGCGATGGAAATCATCGACGAACTGGAGCCGGTCAAGCGCGGCATTTATTCCGGCGCGGTCGGTTACATTTCCTGGTCAGGTAATCTGGATACCGCCATCGCGATCCGTACCGCCGTGATCAAGGACCAAACTTTACACATTCAAGCCGGCGCCGGCATCGTCTACGATTCGATCCCGCGCAACGAATGGGATGAAACAATGAACAAGGGACGCGCGGTATTCCGCGCCGTCAGCATGGCCGAAGCCGGCCTGGGAGGCAAAGCATGAGCGGCGTCAGATTGGTGATGGTCGACAACTACGATTCGTTCACCTACAACCTGGTGCAATATTTCGGCGAACTCGGCGCCGAGGTGGTGGTGGTGCGCAACGACGAAGTGACGGTGGAAGACATAGAAGGGCTACGCCCGGACAAAATCGTGATTTCCCCCGGTCCCTGCACACCCAAGGAAGCCGGCATTTCCGTGGAAACCATCCACCGCTACGCCGGCAAATACCCGATTTTGGGCGTCTGCCTCGGCCACCAAAGCATCGGTTACGCCTTCGGCGGTAACATCATCCACGCCAAACAGATCATGCACGGCAAGGTGTCGCCGGTTTATCACAACGATGTTGGCGTGTTCAAAGGTTTAAGCAACCCGTTTACCGCGACTCGTTACCATTCGCTGGTCATCGAACAGGCGACCATTCCCGATTGCCTGGAAATCACCGCCTGGACTCAGGACGAACAAGGCAACATCGACGAAATCATGGGCGTGCGCCACAAAACCCTGGACATCGAAGGGGTGCAATTCCACCCCGAGTCGATCCTGACCGAGCACGGGCACGATATGTTGAGGAATTTTTTGGAGAGGCCTGCCGGCTGATCTTTACGCTGCGTCGGCATTGCAGAGCACCCCGCCGCAAGTCGGCGGCAACAGCCGCCGGCTGACTTTATTCCTCCGGTTTCGCCTTCTCGCCGCGGTTGATGATTTTTTGGTCTATGGTGTCGTGCAGCAAGCGGATCAGCGCGGCGGAGCCGTCTTCGCTGGCGGCGAAGTCGTCCGGTTTGCCGAGCGCGGCGTTGACTTTGACGCCGGAAATCGCGTCGGTCAATGAAATGGTGTATTCCGCTTCCGGAAAGTCGTTATCCAAAAACAAACGGTTCAGCAGGCTTTTGGTTTTTCCGCCGGTATCCGGGTCGTAGCGGACTTGGAGTTTGTTGTCGTTGCGGTTTTTGTCGACGATGTCGATGTCGCTGAGCGTCAGCGCGGTTTCCACCATCTCCCAGGCCCGATCCAATCGGGTCATCAAGGTCAGCTGCGGTTTTTGGCCGTCGTCCTTGAAATCCACCAAGCCCGCCAGAATGGATTTTCCACCGCTCTTCGCGCCGCTCAGATCGTCGGCGGCTATCGCCGGTTGCGGGTGGGGATTTTCGATCGGCAGTACCGGCGGCAGTTCCAGATGCTTGATGTCGCGGTATTTTTCCGGGGCGTCGGCGCAGCCGGCCAAAAGCAGGCAAGGCAGGGTGTAACGCAACGTTTTCAACATGGGGTTTACTCGCAAAAAAAACGGCGATGTTCCAGAACCGGAAACGATGCCCGGGTTTTTTCCAGGCGGCCGCGGTCCACGTCGCCGCTAACGAAACCGGGGCCGGTTTTATAGCAATCCAGCACGACGCCCCAGGGGTCCACGAACATGCTGTGGCCGTAGGTTTGCCGGCCGTTCATATGAAAGCCGCCCTGATTGGGCGCCAATACGTAACACAGGTTTTCAATCGCCCTCGCCCGCAGCAAAACCTCCCAATGCGCCGCGCCGGTTTTGGCGGTGAAAGCGGCCGGCAGCACCAGAATGTCCATGCCCTTGCGCGCCATCGGCCGGAAAAACTCCGGAAAGCGCAAGTCGTAGCAGACCGCGATGCCGATCTTGCCGAACGGGGAGTCGATCAGGCAGGGCGTTTCGCCGGCCTCGATGGAATCCGACTCGCGGTAGACCTCGGCCGAATCCGGCACGTTGACGTCGAACAGATGCACTTTGTCGTAGCGGGCCACGCGATCGCCTTTTTCATTAAAAACCAGACAGGTGGCGCGGACCTTGTTGGCGGCCGCGCCGAACACCGGTATCGTGCCGCCGATCAGCCAGATCCCGTATTTTTTAGCGGTGGCGGCCAGAAAATCCTGAATGGGGCCGCTGCCGTCTTGTTCGCCGACCTTGATCTTGTCGGTCTCGTGCATGCCCATGATCGCGAAGTTTTCCGGCAGCGCGACCAGTTTGGCGCCGGCCTTGGCGGCTTCGGCGATCAGTTTGTCGGCTTCGAGCAGGTTGGCGCTGACCTGCGGTCCGGAGGCCATTTGAATGGCGGCACAGATAGTCATGTTGTCCTTATTGTTCAAATTGTTTGGCGAGGAGATTGGCGGTATCGCATCATTTTGTCAGCTCGTTAAGCCATTCGAAACCCGTCAGGCTGCGCCAGGCCTTTTTCACCAAGCCGTCCTGATCGTGCAGCGGCGTGACCTCGACATTGCCCCAGGGGCCGGCCAATTTGTATTGGGAGCCGAAGAAGTAACCTTCTTTATAATCGTCGGTGACCACTTGCGTAATCATCGCGGCGATACCGCCCACGATTGTACCAGCTATGGGTAAGGCGTCGGAACTCTTGGGTATCACCGCGACGCGGTGGTCCACGGTCTTTTTGGCGATGTCGGCGGTGCCGGCCAGACTGAGCTTGGCGGCGACGCCGTCGATGACCAAGTCGTCGGTGTAGGCTTGGGCGTTGCTGAACCGGAAATGGCCGGTCATCCGGTCGAAGGCAAAGCCCTGGCGGTAAACGTCGCTGAAATCCAGACTCAAGCGCTTGGCCCATTGCTCCATCGCGATCAGCCCCAACAACCTGCCGAAGCCGGGCTCGATGCTGGAAATCCGGCCGTCGCTGAGGTCGATCTGGACGGTACCGTCGAAGCCGGCCAGCGAAAACTGATGCGGCGCGCCGCTCCAGCCGCCGTTGATGCTGATGTCGGCGTGGGTTTCCTTGATCTCATCGGTGTAACCCAGTTCGGTCAGAAATTGGCCGAAAGCGTCGGTGGTCAGGCGGCCGCTCAATTGGGTGACGCTGGCGCCGGCCAATTTGGTCCAGTCCGCCCGAAACTCCATGGTCCGGCCGGCCTTATTCAGTTGAATCTGTTTGAAGTGCATGCCTTGCGGGCGCCGTTCGCTACGCAACTTCAATTTGCCCAGATCGACGCCGCGCCAGATCAATTGCCGGCTGTCGATTTCGATCAGCGGCAATTCGGTGACAACGTCTTCGGCGGCGTCGAAATCCAGTTGGTCGGCCGCCGACAGGTTCAAATAATCCATGTTCAACACAAAACGCTCGCCGCCGCCGCGCAGGTCGGGAATATTTAACTGACCCCGGGCGAACTTGCTGTCGATACTGCCCTGCCAGGCTTGATCGCGGCGGGCCAGGCTGCAATGAAACGGGCCGATGTCGCGGCCCTGCCAGATCAATTGTTCGGTGCTCAGACCAATCTCCCGTAACGGCGGCAGGCGCTGCTGTTGCTCGCTGTCGCCGAAGGCGGCCAGGGCTTCGGACAACTTGAAGCTGGGGCGGGCGATGTCCAACTTCAGACCGGCGGCCGGATAGGGCTGGGCTGGGCCGCCTCCATACACGACATGGCCGGAGTACAGCCGATTTTGCTGGGTGTCTATCGTCAGCGCCAGGCTCAGGTCCTGACCATAGCGGATGTCCAACGGCAGGCTGTCGCCACCGTCCAAACGAAAATTCAGCGCGATCGGCAAGCTCTGTTCGGCGGATTTGGCCAGCCAGTCGGGACCGTTGACGGTGACGCCCTGCAAATCGCTGGCTATCGTCAAGACCGCCGGCTGTTCGGCGGCATAGGGCATCAGCAAATCGGCCCTGTAGCGGAAACTCCCGTTGGCGCTTTGATTTTTCAAAAAGGCGAACTGTTTTTGCAGTTCGGCAATGCCGGTGCCGCCATCCACGGCCAATCGGGTACTGCTTTGGTCGTGACTCAAGGTGCCGCGGATCGGGTGGCCCAGCGCCCGCGCTTCCAGGCGTTCGCCGCTGGCGCCGTCTTCGTTGAAATGCAAGACGCCGTTGATGTCGGAGATCGCCAGCGCCACCGAGTTCAGGGTCAATTTGGCGCCGGTCAAATGAGCCGCGACTTGGGAAACGGTCGGCTGGTTCTCGTAATACGGGATCTTCAGGTCCAGGTCGACCTGGACGTCGCCCTCGGCGCTGAAGGCCTTGACCAGTGGATCGACCTTGCCGTGCAACGGCGTTTTTTGCAGATAACTCAGACCGGCCGCCAATTTTCCGCCGACTCGGCCCCACACGTAAACCGCCTCGCTATTGGCCAGATCGGGGATCGCCACGACGGCTTGGCCGATGTCGACCTGCTCGCTATGGCCGCCGTCGATGGCCACTTGCAGATCGGCACCGAGAAACTGCACGTCGGCATGCACGCCTTGCAAATGCGGCCAGTCCTCGTTGATCTGAATATCGCCGTCGTCGATCGCGAACACGGTTTCGAAGCGGCCGTTGCCGCGTTCGAACGGAAAATCCGCCAGACGGCCCGACAAGACCATTTCGCCGCGTTCGATACGGCCGGCGACGAAGGCGTCGTCCAGCCAGGCCACCGCATCCTTGCTCATGACTTTGGCGGGCAGATAGAGCGGTACCTTGCCGATGTCGTTAAAGTCGCTAAAGCGGGTCCGCATCGCCAGCGTCGGGCTATCGCCGTTTTTGGGGATGAGCAGATCGAACGCGCTGGACGTGCGCATATCGGCATCGATCGCCAGATCGCTGCCCTGGATTTGCCAGGCATCGGCCGTTTGCCGCCAGTTCAAGGTGCCGTTCAGGCTGTGCAAGGTCAATGGGTTACGGAACAGCGTCGGCGCGTTGAACAAGACCTCGCGGCCGCTGACTCGCAAGCGGCCGCCGGCGTCGCCGATCGCGAAGTCGCCGTTCAGCAGTTGCAGTTGCGGAAATCCGTCGACGGCATCGCTGCCCAAGTCGGAAAATTCGCCGCGTAACGCGTAGCGGCCGAAGTCGGGATTGGCGTAAAAGCCGACCTGCCGCAGCACGCCGCGCGGATTGATTTTCAGCCATTGGCTTTGGCGGGCATCGGCCGGCGCCCAGCTGGCGGCTAGATGCATCAGCGCTTGCAAATCGATGTGGTCGATCAAGCCTGTCAGATTGCCTCGCGCGTCGCGGCCGACGCAGAATTCGGCATCCGGCCAACGCTGATGGCGGGCGACCAGATTGACGCCGTAGCCGCACCAGCGTTGGCTGCCGGCCTCGTCGCGCCAGACGAAATTGCCTTCCAGCGTGTCGAGCTGCAGCGCGGTGCCTTGCGGACGGCCGAGCTGAATTTGTTGGGCCTGGACGTAGCCGGCGATCCGGTAGGGCTGCGCTCGTCGCCAGTCGCTCCAGATCCGAAAATCGCCGGAACCCGAATCCAGCCGCAGGCCCTCGGGCAACGCGTCGCTCAGCCAGGCCGGTCCTTGCAGATTGTCGGCTTCGACGTACAAGTTGCCGTCTATCGTGTCGGGCTGGAAGGGATTGCCGGTCAGGCGGGCGGAAACCCTCAGCCGGTCGCCGTGGCTTTCCGGCAATTTCGCCAACAAATGAACTTCGTGAGATTCGCCGTCGGTGGTGTTTTTAAGCAGTAAATCGAAGTGGTCGATCGCGACTTTCGGTCCGCCGCGCTTTAGATCCTGCCAAGTCAGTTGGCTTTGCAGGATTTCGTATTTGCCGCCCTGCAACAGCCACAGCGGTTGTTCGTCGCTGCTCGGCAGGCCCTTGACCGCCACCCGGCCGTTGGCGTCCCGGACGACATCCAGCTTGGCACCGACCAGACTGACCCAGCCCGAGGCCATTGGGTCCTGGCTGAACAGCCAGGCCAGCAAGTCGATGCCGATCCGGATTTCCCGCAGCCGGATGGCCGGCCGGGCCGCCGGATCGGCCGAGTCGACCGCAATGTCGATCAGTTTCAGCTCCGGACTGAAACCGCGCATGTTCGCATCCAGCCTACCGATATGCACCGACAGGCCGGCGGTGTCCCGGATGCGCCGTTCCAGCGCCGGTTTGTAGTCGGCGATGTCGGTCAGCCAGATGCGGAAGGCGCTGAGCGCCAGCGCCGCCGTCATCAGCGTCCAGAACAACAGGTGCCGGCTCGCGCGGCTGACGTGTCGGATGACCAAGGCAGCGGCCTATAGCAGCACCACGTCGTAGTGTTCCTGGTTGTATTCGGCTTCGGCGCGAATCTTGATCGCCACTTTCAGGAATACTTCCAGCTCGGCCAGCATGTCGGCCTCTTCGTCCAGCAGCATTTCGACGACCTGCTCGGAAGCCAGCACCAGAATTTGCTGGACCGAATACTGGCGTACCACTCGAATGATTTCGCGGAAGATTTCCAGGCAGATCGATTCGGCGGTTTTCAACACGCCGCGCCCGCCGCAGGTCGAGCAAGGCTCGCAAAGAATATGTTCTAGGCTCTCGCGGGTACGCTTGCGGGTCATCTCGACCAGGCCCAGCGCCGACACCTCGGTGATTTTGGTCTTGGCGTGGTCTTTATCGAGATTACGCTGCAGGGCTTGGAGCACTTGCTTTTTATGCTCGTCGCTCTGCATGTCGATGAAGTCGATGATGATGATGCCGCCCAGATTGCGCAAGCGCAGTTGCCGGGAAATGGTCTGCGCCGCCTCCAGATTGGTCTTGAAGATGGTTTCTTCCAGGTTGCGGCCGCCGACGTAGCCGCCAGTGTTGACGTCCACGGTGGTCATCGATTCGGTCTGGTCGAACACCAGATGGCCGCCGGATTTGAGTTTGACCTTGCGGTCCAGCGCCTTGCTGATCTCGTCTTCGACGTTGTAAATGTCGAACACCGGCCGTTCGCCGGAATAGTGCTCGATCACCATGACCACTTCCGGCACGAAGGTTTCGGCGAATTCGACCATCCGCAGATAGGTCTCCTTGGAATCGACGCGGATTTTTTCGATGCCTTCCTTATACAAATCGCGCAGCGTGCGGACGCTGAGCGGCAGGTCTTCGTGGATCAGCGACTTCACCTTGGCCTTCTGGCTTTTTTCCAGAATGGATTCCCAAAGCTTGTGCAAAAAGGTCATGTCCGAATACAGAATCGCTTCCTCGACGCACTCGGCGGCGGTGCGGGCGATAAAGCCGCCCGGCACGCTGTGCTTTTGCTGGTAGGACTCGATGCAGGCCCGCAGCCGGGTACGCTCGGTTTCGCACTCGATGCGCTGCGACACGCCCGAGTTGCCGGCATAGGGCATATAAACCTGATAGCGCGACGGTATCGAAATATCGGTGGTGAGCCGGGCGCCCTTGTTACCGATGGGGTCCTTGGTCACCTGGACCACCAATTTCTGGCCTTCCTTCAGATAATGCTCGATGTTTTCCGAGGCTTTCTCGGCCAACTCCTGGCTGCTGAAATCCGACAGATGCAAAAAAGCCGCCCGTTCCAGGCCGATATCGACGAAGGCGGCTTGCATGCCGGGCAGCACCCGGCAGACCTCGCCCTTGTAAATGTTGCCGACCAGTCCTTTCTGGCGCAGCCGTTCGATGATCAATTCCTGCAAGACGCCGTTTTCGATCACCGCGACCCGGGTTTCCGGCGGGGTAACGTTAATTAAAATTTCTTCGCTCATGGGAGGATGGTAATGCCTTGTTGGGCCAGTAATTGGGCGGTTTCGAACAGCGGCAGACCCATCACGCCGGAAAAACTGCCGGTCATCGATTCGATAAACGCGCTGGCCAGACCTTGTATGGCATAGGCGCCGGCTTTATCGCAAGGTTCCCCGGTTTGCCAATAACCGACGATTTCCTGGTGGCTGATTGGCCGAAAACGCACTTCGCTGATGCTCAGCGCCTGCCAATGCCGGTTGCCGCGCAGCGACACCGCGCTGAAAACCTGATGGGCGCGGCCGGACAGCCGGCTTAGCATTTCGATCGCGTGTTGCATGTCCTCGGGCTTGCCGAGTATGCGGCCGTCCAGGATCACGCTGGTGTCGGCCGCCAGGATAGGCAGGCCGGAACGGTCCGTCAGCCGGCAGGCTTCGGATTTTTCGGCGGCGACCCTGGCGACATAGGCATCCGGCGCTTCGTAGGGCAGCGGCGTTTCGTCGATGTCGACCGCGACGACGCGATGGCGCACGCCGATCTGCTTCAGCAATTCACTGCGGCGCGGCGAGGCGGAGGCGAGGACGATTTGTGGGCTCATGGTCAGCGGTGATAAGGATGGTGGTTGAGCAGACTCCAGGCCCGGTAGATTTGTTCGGCAACGACGATGCGCACCAGCGGGTGGGGAAAGGTCAACGGCGACAGGCTCCAGGACTCCTTGGCGAGGCCTTTGACTTGCTCCGACAGGCCCTCCGGGCCGCCAATCATCAAGGCCACCGGTTGGCCGTTGCCCAACCAGCGTTGCAGGGCTTGCGCCAAATCCGGCGTGCTCCAGGGCTTGCCGGGAATATCCAGGGTCACGACATGCGCCCTGGGCGGCAGCGCCGCGAGCATCCGTTCGCCTTCGTCGCGGGCGATTCGGGCGATGTCGCCGCTCTTGCGCTTATCCGGCGCGATTTCCCGCAAGACCAGTTCGCATTCGCGCGGCAGGCGTTTGGCGTATTCATTATAACCTTGCTGTACCCAGTCCGGCATCTTGTTGCCGAGTGCTATCAGGTGAATTTGCATCGTGGTTTGAGGCGGGCGCCGCGGGCGCGTCGGCGGCCGGCGCGGGGTTAAAAAGTCGCATCGCCGCCGGGCGATGCCAGCCGGCTAGAGTACACGAAGCCGCCGGCTTTTTAAACCGAGCGGCCGATTACGGCGCCGAGCCGGCCCGGAAATCGGCCGAAGCCGCGAATTCAGGCTGGTCAAGCCGGGCCGCCTGCCTTTAGAATGGCCGGAATTGGACTTTAACCACCACCTAAAAATGGCGATATTAAGCGCGTTGCTGTGGACCCCGGCGCTAGGGGCGCTGATATTGGCGCCGGTTTCCGGCGACCAGGTCAAGCTGATCCGCATTCTCGGCAACATCGTGAGTCTGTGCGCGCTGGCCTTGGCCGGCAAGCTGTTGCTGGATTTCGACGCCGGCGACAGCGCGATGCAATTTAGCGAATTCTATCCGCTCAATCCCAAGCTCGGCAGCGCCTACGCGCTCGGCATCGACGGCTTGTCGCTGCCGATGCTGGTCTTGGCCACCTTGCTGACCGCGATTGCGTTGCTGGCTTCGGTGTCGGTTCGCGATGGCGTCAAGGGTTATCACATCTGCGTGCTGCTGCTGGAATTCGGCATGCTGGGCGTGTTCATGGCCCAGGACTGGGCGCTGTTTTACATCTTCTGGGAAGTCACGCTGATTCCGCTGTACTTCCTGATCGACCGCTGGGGCGGCAAGCGCCGCCACGCGGCCAGCCTGAATTTCGTGTTGTATACGATGGGCGGTTCGGTATTCATGCTGCTCAGCCTGCTGGCGATCAGCGAATACGACCTGGAAAAGCAGGGTTCGCTGATGGCGGCGATGGGTCAGGCCGCGCAAACCATGCCGGTGGTCGAGCAAGTCCTGGTGTTGCTGGGTTTCTTGATCGGCTTCGGCGTCAAAATGCCGATTTTCCCGCTGCACGGCTGGCTGCCGCTGGCTCACGTCGAAGCCCCCAGTCCGATCAGCATCCTGCTCTCCGGCATCCTGTTGAAGATGGGCGCCTACGGCCTGATCCGCTCCTGCGTGATGCTGCCGGTCGCCGCCCAATTGCTGCAGCCGGCGCTGCTGTTTCTGGCCTTGTTCGGCATGCTGTACGGCGGTTTGCTGGCGTGGCGGCAGACCGACATCAAGGCGATGGTGGCCTATTCGTCCCTGAGCCACATGGGCGTGGTGCTGCTCGGCATCGCGGCGTTAAACCACACCGGTTTCACCGGCGCGATTCTGCAAATGACCGCGCACGGCCTGATCGCCGGCGCCTTGTTCCTGCTGGTCGGCCTGCTCTACGAACGCACCCATACCCGCCATTTGCCCGATTACAGCTCGCTGGTCCAGGTCATGCCGCGCTTCGCGGTGTTTACCACGCTGACCTTGCTGGCGGCGATGGGCTTGCCGGGCTCGGTCGGTTTCGTCGCCGAACTGCACACATTGATCGGCGGTTTCCGGCAATGGGGCGGCTTGATGGTGTTTTTCAGCTTGAGCATCCTGATCAGCGCCGCTTACGCGATGCGCACCGTCGGCTTGTTGTTTACCGGGCCGGTCAAACCGCAAATGCGCGAGATCGCCGATTTGCGGCCGACCGAAATGCTGGCGTCCGGGGTATTGGTCGGCGGCATCGTGGCGCTGGGTTTGTTGCCAGCGCCGTTGATCGAATTGTCCAGCGCCACGGTGGACCGAATGTTGGCGGTGATAGGAGAGCGCCTGCCGTGAATTGGATATTTTCCCCGGCCGGCCGCCTGGATCGCCGCCCCGCCGTTTCCCGGACTTAACCATGTCAGCCCCCGTCGCCGCCGGCCTGGAGCCGCGCCAAATCGTGCTGGACGCCATCGCCCATCTCGACCACGTGTTGCCCGGCCAAGCGCCGATCCACGATTTCGTCCACCACAATACCCTGCACGGTTTTCAGCATCTGCCGTTCGAACAGGCGTTGGCCGAATTCACCGCGCTGACTGGTATCGATTGCTATCTGCCGATTGAACGCTTTCGCGAGTTTTACCGGCAAGGCCGGATTACCGACATCGAGCTGGACGCCGAGTTCGCCCGGTATTTCGGCGACGACATCGAATCGGTGATCGCCCGTAGCGGCGGTCGGCCGGTCACGCTCCGGGCGCTGTATCGCTTGGCGTTGCTGGAAGACATCGTCCCGTTGTCATCGGTGCAATGGTCCTGGCAGGTCGGCGAGCTGGGTGTATTGGCCGAGCCGGAGGCCGCCGCCGCTTGGCGGGCGGTGTTGGCGGTTTTGGAACTGCGCGAGCCGCAACTGCATGCCGAGGATTTACTGGATTTGAGCGCCGAGCAGGCCGAGGACTGGTTGACCGGCGACGGCGATTTACGGCAACGGGCGGCCGACAGCGTCGCCGCGCGTTTTGCCCAAATCGGCGACTGCTTGAGCTTGCGCGGTTTGCTGGCGGCGCTGACCGGCGACGATGTGCTGGATCAGGTGCGGCCGATTTTGATCGGGCTGTGCGCGTCCTGGTTGGACGAGGGCTTGGCCGCCTGGCGCTTACCCGACCGGGACGGTTTGGGATTGTATC
>NZ_JBYMAP010000014.1:0-31278 GCF_057766305.1 Methylomonas sp. BG-2
CTTCGGCGCCAACATCACGCCAGTGCAAGTTAACTACAACGGCCATGAACCTTATGCCGGTGGCGAAAAAGGCGAATTCCAGGGAGGTACCGTGCAGGTTAAAAGCTTGTCGGCGAACCCGTGGGGTTTATACGAAATGCACGGCAATGTTTGGGAGTGGTGCAAGGATGGACGACACAAATATGGCGTGGACGCATTAATCGAGCCGCTCGGGCCGACGGGCCTAGGCCTCTCCCGTGTGATTCGTGGCGGTTCCTGGCTCAACATTGCTAGGTGGGCGCGCTCAGCCCTACGTCTCGCATACCAGCCCGACAGCGCCGATGGCGACCTGGGCTTTCGGATTTGCCTGAGGTCCATCCGGCCCGGTCAGGCAGCGGGTGGCTTGTCGGGATCGCCGGGCGGGGTTCGCGGGGCGATCCCCGAGGGTTAGACGTGCTGACCGGTCTGGGCATTGGAGTACAAACCTAGGTTTGTACTCCGCCGGCTGGCCGCGCGGCGGCTGTCGCGATGGTCCGCCGCGCACGGCGTAGGCATTTCGCCGACTGGGGCCGTACACCGTTCGCTGAGCGGGGCGGTCGGCTTCGACTCCGCTCAGCCTGCTGCGAGTTGCGGTTTTGGTTGCCGGCAAAGGCGCAAGACCATTCGCTTCGGCTCCGCTCAGCGAACGGTGTGTGGAGCCGAAGCGAACTTGCCGGCCAACGTTTGCGGGCGCAAAAAAAAGGCGGCCACTGGTGGGTGGTCGCCTCAAGGCTGTCGTCCTTGGATGAATCGGTGGATGTTGCCTGGAGCCGGCGACGCTGCGACGCGGGTCGGAGCGATGTGCCGTTCTTAAGTTTGCAGTGTAGCCGGAAGCGTTCCAATCGTTGGGCTAATTGCTTGAATTCGTTAAATTTAGCCGGCTTATGTGCTGGTGTTCACATTCTTCTGACCGGACAGGTGGTCGGCCGTCGCGGCCGGGGCGTTCATCGTCGCCAAAAATACGCCGATCAGGATCATGACGAAGGTGATGCCGTAACGTCTGAATGCCGAGGCGGCGTTTTTGGAAAGTTTGTCGAGTTGCATGGCGGGTCTCCGGGTCATCGTTTGTGTGGCCGGCGGTTTTGGCGGCCAAGCCGGCCTGTTGGTGGTTGGGGCGATTTCGGCGCGGCGCGCTACAAGTGGCGTACCGGCGCGCCCTTGGTTTTGGGGCGCGGCGCGGTGAAGATGTCCAGTGCTTCGCTGAGAATTTGGTCGCACAGCGCGCACAAATCGCCTTCCAGGTAGATTTGTTCGCAGCGGGATAAACGGGTACCGCAGCGGCGGCAGCATTTAGCTTTGACTTGGGTTTTCATAGTGGCTTCTCTCTCGATGTCGGTTGGTCGATGGTCTGGATGACTGGTTAAGTCTCTCGGTACTGTTATCGCAAGACGAATGCCAAATTTGAGAAAAATGCTGGGTATTTATAACTATTTGATAATTCTGTATTTTTGTATTTGTTTGGCCGGCTGGGATGGATGAAAACGCTTGCCGCCGACGCAACGGGTTACCGGATTTCGTAACGCCTACGAAATATCGTGTCGCGCCGAGGCCAACTGCGCCGAATTTTCGTTGAAAGGCGAACTGCTTCGGCCGGGGCTATGAACCCATGGGTTTCAAACAGGGTTTGTGAAGGTTGCGCCGAGGCGGCGAAAACCGCTTAACCGCGACCGCGTGGGCTTCGGCTCCGCTCAGCCAACGCGGCGCGGTGTCCATTTCCAAGCCCGGGATTTCGTTACCCGGCGGCTCCTTTTACTCTGAAAGTCATTGGGCCGATGACGGATAAACCGGTATCGGAACAGCATTGATCGAGGCGAAACTCCCTGCCGGTGCTTCCGGTTTGGGATTTTCCGGGGTGAACAGGGAGTGTGCTCGTTAGGGCGTGGGCTCGGCGAGCTACGAAATATCGTCGAGTTAGTGGCGAATTGTGATAAATTCTATTGACTTTTGAATCAGGCGCCGCCCGGAGCGCCGGCATTGGCTTGCCGGATTTTCCGCCCAATAACAAATACGCATGCGAAACCGACCGTTCAACACTCGAATCCGCCTAGCCTGGTATTGCGCCGGGTCGCTGCTATTGATCGGCTTGAGCGGGGGCGCGCGGGCGGTCGGACATGGCCATGCCGAGCAGTTGGCGATTCCGGATTCCAACGATTTCCGGGGCGACATGTTGCTGTTTCCGGCGGTGACGATGATCGAGCGCTACGAGCAGGGACCGAAGAAGAAACTGGCGCATTCGGAAGTCATTCCGGAGATGAACTTCTTTTATACCGCCGATTACCGGCAATTCCGCTTTCTGGGCGAGTGGTTGGTGTCGACCAAGACCCACAATCTGGAACGGATTCAGTTTGGGCTGCATCTAGGCGAATCCAGCTTGTGGCTGGGCCGCTTTCACAACCCGGTCGGCTATTGGAACATGCAGTACCATCACGGCGCCTTTCTGCAAAACACCACCAGCCGGCCCGGCATCATGGCCTTCGAAACCCAGGGCGGCGTGATACCCAATCATTTGACCGGTTTGTTTTGGGAAGGCGTGCATCAATTCGACGAAGCCGGCCTGTATTACTCGGTCGGCGCCGGGGCCGGACCTTATCTGAAGCGCGGTTTGTCGGCCTTCAACGTGATCGAGCCGGGCGGCTCGCACCGGCCGGGCGCCACCTTCCGTTTGGGCTATCAGCCGGTGAGTTTCGGTGTCAACGAGTTCGGTATTTCCGGTGCCTACACCGAGATTCCGTCCGACATCAGCGACGTGCGCGAAGTGAAGCAATTCGTGGCCAGCGCCTATGCCAACTGGCAACAGGACAGCGTGCATCTGCTGAGCGAGGTGATTTACGCCAACAGTCGCCTGGAGCACGACGCCGGTTTGCGTAACGGCGGCAGTTTTTTCAACGCCTACGCGCAAGCCGAATGGGCGTTCGCCGACGACTGGACCTTGATCGGCCGGATCGAAGGCACGCGCGGCGGCCACGACGATCCGTATCTGGCGCTGTTTCCGCGCTACGTGCAGGACAGGCTGCTGGGCGGCTTGCGCTATCGGGTCAACAGCAATATGGCGCTGAAGGTGGAAGCCTCGCAGGACCATATTCGCGACGACCGCTACGGTCAGGTGATGTTTCAGTGGAGCGCGGTATTCCCATGAGAATCCGGCGCGGCTTGCTCTGGTTGGGTTTGACGGCGGTGCTGCTGTTCGGCGCGGCGCGGTCCGGCGCGATCAGCCGCCAGTCCCTGGTGTTGGCGACCAGCGTCGATTCGGCGGTGCCGTCGCTGACGGTTCAGGAAGCGCGCAAATTGTTTTTGGGCGTGCCGCTGGAAAAAGAGGGCGAACATCCGGTGCCGTTGGTGAACGCCAGCGACCCGTTGATCTATCAAGTCTTTCTGCAAAAAGTGGCTTTCATGTCGGCGACCGCCTACGAAAACCAGATCATTTCGGTGGTGTTCCGCCTGGGCGGCAAGCGGCCGGAGCGTTACGAGGATTTGGAGCATTTGGTCGAGGCTTTGCGGCAACATCCCGGTACCGTGACCTATCTTTGGGAAGATCAGGTTAAGGCCAACCAACGTATCAAATCCGTTAACGTACTATGGCAGGGATCTCTCGAGTAGGCCGCTTTTTCAACAGCTTCAACGGGCGCATGATCATCGCCGTGGTCGGCATCCACTTGTTGCTGGTGCCGGTGTTGCTGTTTGGGATCTACCGGGTGGTCAAGCCCAGTCTGGAAGCCCAGTTCGTCAATCAGGTCCGTTCCGATGCGTTGATGTTCGGCAATCTGGTTTCGCCGCGTTTGTCGCGCGGCGACATCGGCGAATTGCGCGGTTTGCTGAGCGAGTTTTTGTTGAACGGTCGGCTGGCCTTCGCGGAAATCGCCACCGAGCAGGGCCAGATCCACGCCGATGTGGCCTTGAACGCGCAACAGGCGTTTCAGGAGGATTTTTTCTTCGGCGAACACGGCGACGGGATTTACTTCGTCGCGGTGCCGGTCAGCGCCGACAGCGGCCAATCGGCGACCTTGCGGCTGGGCTTCGACGAAAGCCAGATACATCGCGAGATTTACACGATTTACCAGCGCAGCGGTTACTTCGTGGCGGTTTACATGGGGTTGACGCTGTTGGTGGTCGGTTTGTTCGGCCGGAAATTGGTGTTGCCGCTGGAACGGCTGCGCGACGAGGCCGAGCAGATCGCCGCCGGCAACCATACCGGCAAATTCAGCACCGGCACCCGGATTACCGAAGTCGCGGCCTTGGCCGAGCATCTGGAAAAAATGCGTCAGGCCTTGCTGTCGGCTCGCGACGCCGCCTTGCAGGCGGCCGGCGCCAAGACCGAGTTTCTCGCCAATATGAGCCACGAAATCCGCACGCCAATGAACGGTATCATCGGCATGATCGGCTTGGCGCTGCGCACCGATCTGACGCCGCGCCAGCGCGAGTTTCTGGCGATGGCCAACAGTTCCGCCGATGCCTTGCTGCGCATCGTCAACGACATTCTGGACTTCTCCAAAATCGACGCCCGCAAACTGGAACTGGACCACGCGCCGTTCCGCTTGCGCGAGAGTCTGGGCGATACTCTGAAATTGCTGGCCGGCCACGCCCACGAAAAAGGCCTGGAGTTGATGCTGCGCATCGATCCGGAGGTGCCCGACGATCTGATCGGCGATACCGGCCGCTTGAATCAGGTCATCATCAATCTGGTCGGCAACGCGATTAAATTTACCCAGCACGGCCAAATCGTGGTCCAGGTCAAGCCCGAGCACCACGACGCCGAGCGGGTCTGTCTGCACTTTGCGGTGCAGGATACCGGCATCGGTATTCCGGCCGACAAGCAGCGCCTGATTTTCGAGGCCTTCGCCCAAATCGACGCGTCCTCGACCCGCAAATTCGGCGGCACCGGCTTGGGTTTGTCGATTTCGTCGCGGCTGGTGGAATTGATGGGCGGCCATTTGTCGCTGGAAAGCGAGCTGGATCGCGGCAGTACCTTCTTCTTCACGGCGGTGTTCGAGCGCCACGTCCGGGCCGAGGACGACGTTGAAGTGCCGGAAATCGACGTCAAGGGGTTGCCGGTGCTGATTGTCGACGACAATCTGATCAATTTGCGGGTGTTCTCGGAAACCCTGAGCCATTGGGGCATGGTGCCGACCACCGTCGATAACGGTCAGGCGGCGATCGACGCGCTGCGCTGTTCGCGCGCCACCGATAGCGGACAGCGCTACGCGATGGTGTTGCTGGACGCGATGATGCCGATGATGGACGGCTTTACCGTGGCCCAACGCATCCGCGAGGATCATCGCTTCGACCCGGTCACGATCATGATGCTGTCGTCGGCCGACCGGCCGGACGATTTCGAGCGCTGCCGCGATTTAGGCGTCAATTTGTACGTGCGCAAGCCGGTCAAGCATTCCGAGTTGTGGAACGCGATCCAGTCCGCGCTCAGCCAGACCGAAGCCCGTTTTACCGATGCCGCTCCGCCGGCGCTGGCCCAACCGCCCCGGCCGCTCAGCATCCTGCTGGCCGAGGACAACCCGGTCAACCAATACATGGCGGTGGTACTGCTCGAGGAACGCGGCCATCAGCTGGATGTCGCCAACAACGGCCGCGAAGTGCTGGACATCCTGGCGACCGGCAAGACTTTCGATTTGGTCTTGATGGACGTGCAAATGCCGGTGATGGACGGCTTTCAGGCCACCGCGGCGATTCGCGAATCCGAGCGGGACAGCGACCGGCATCTGCGCATCGTGGCGATGACCGCCCACGCGCTGAAAGGCGACCGCGAGCGCTGCCTGGCCGCCGGCATGGACGACTATATTTCCAAGCCGGTGCAGGAGCAGGAATTGCTCGCCAAGGTCGAATGTTGGAATCAATTGCAAATTGACCCGTCGGCCGAGGAAGAAGCCGAGACTATCGCCGAGCCGGCCCTGGAGTGGCGGGAAGCGCTGCAGCGCGTCAGTGGCCGCCAGAACTTGCTGGGCAAAATGATGACGATGTTCCAGGAACAATCGGTGCAATTGTTGGCCGACGTCGAAAGCGCGATTCAAAGCCAGGACGCCGCCAAGCTGAGAATGTCGGCGCACACCCTGAAGAGTTCGGCCAATAGCATCGGCGCGTTCAGTTTCGGCAAGATCGCTCAGCAACTGGAGCTGCAGGGTCAGACGGCGGAGTTTGCCGACGCGGCGGCCAATCTGGCCCTGTTGCAACAGGCCGGCGCGCGTTTGGAGCCGGCCATACGGGACTATTTGAGCGAAAATCCGCAATGACATTCAAGCTTGACCACAGCTCATCGAAACGCGCCGAGCGGAAGCGCCGCCTGCCCGCCGGCCCGGCGGGCACACGTTGCAGGCACCGGAGATTGACATGAGTAACGACAGAACCGCCGCCGCCACCTGCGTGCTGCTGGTGGACGACAATCCTATCAATCTGGTGGAATTGGCCGCGCTGCTCGAGGACGCCGGCTACCAAGTGCTGAGCGCCGAAACCGGCGACGCGGCGGTCGATCAGGCGGTGGCTCAGCGCCCCGATTTGATTCTGCTGGATGTGTTGATGCCCGGCATCGACGGCTTTACCACCTGCGAAAACCTGAAGGCGATTCCGGCGACCAAGGATATTCCGGTACTGTTCATGACCGCACTGGCCGATACCGCCGACAAGGTCAAGGGTTTCCATGTCGGCGCGGTCGATTACATCACCAAGCCGTTTCAGCACGAAGAAGTCCTGGCCAGGGTGCGGACTCATCTGACGCTGCAAAAGCTAAAACTGGAGTTGCAGGAAAAGGAAGAGCGGTTGTCGCGCATCTTCGAAAACGCGATGGACGCGATCCTGACGCTGGACCAAGCCGGCCGGATCACGCTGTTCAACGCCGCCGCCGAGCAGATGTTTCGATGTCAGGCCGGCGATACGATAGGCCGGTCGGTGGATCGGTTTCTGGCGCCGGAATTGAACAAAACCCTGACCAATTTTCGCAACGGCGTGCCCGACAAACAGGCGATCTGGCTTTCGGAAGGCATGGCGGCGGTGCGGGCCGACGGCGGTTCCTTCCCGATCGAGGCGACGATTTCCCGCGTCGAAGCGGCCGGCCAGCAGTTGTACATTCTGATTCTGCGCGACATCAACGAGCGCAAGGCCCGCGAGGCGGCCGAAGCCGAATGCAACACCTTGCGCGGCATCAATTTGTATTTGCAGGAAGAAGTGCTGGCCAGCCGCGACGGCGAGGAGTTGATCGGCAATTCGGTCGGCTTGCGCCAAGCGATGGCGCTGGTCAAGCAGGTGGCCGCGACCGACGCCACGGTGTTGATTACCGGCGAAACCGGTACCGGCAAGGAGTTGATCGCCCGCGCGATTCATAATCTGAGCGGCCGCAAAGCCAAGACCCTCGTCAAACTGAATTGCGCGACCATCCCGGAAAACCTGGCCGAGAGCGAATTGTTCGGCCACGAAAAAGGCGCGTTTACCGGCGCGATCAACCGCAAATTGGGGCGCTTCGAGCTGGCCAACGGCGGCACTTTGTTTCTGGACGAGATCGGCGAGTTGCCGCTGGAAATTCAGGCCAAACTGCTGCGGGTGTTGCAAGAAGGCGAGTTCGAGCGGGTCGGCGGCACACAAACCCTCAAGTGCGATGTGCGGGTGATTGCCGCGACCCACCGCGATCTGGCGCAGTTTTCCCAGGAGGGAAAATTCCGCGCCGACTTGTATTACCGGATGAACGTGTTTCCGGTGCATTTGCCGCCGCTGCGCGAACGCAAGGAAGACATCCCGCCGTTGGTCAAGCATTTCATCAATAAATACGCCACTAAATTCGGCAAGAAAATCACCGCGATCCCGGAACGGTTGATGGCGGACATGCAAAGCTACATTTGGCCCGGCAATATCCGCGAATTGCAACACATCATCGAGCGGGCGGTGATCCTGACCAACGGTTCGCAACTGGCCAACGTCGAATGCGTGCACGGCACCGCCGCCGGTGCCGCGCAGGCCAACGCGCCGATCGCGACGCTGGACGACGCCGAACGCGCCCACATACTGCGGGCGCTGGAGGCGACCTCGTGGCGGATCGCCGGCAACCAGGGCGCCGCCAAAATTCTCGGCGTGCCTTCCACGACGCTGCGCTCGCGGATGGAAAAACTCGGCATCGTCAAGCCGCTGCCGCGTTAATCCCGATCGGTTAGCCGATTGCCCAGCTCGGTGGGCCGGGCCCGATGGCGCGTCGGCAAGGCGCTCTAGCGAGACTGAGTTCTCGGACTACACTTGCTGGCTACTATCCTCAAGGTATTTTACTGGGCAATGCACTATGACCGCGAACGGCGATTCCGGTACCGATGCTTTTTCGTTGCGCAAACTGCTGGTGGTGATGACCGCCGGTGTCGCGTTGATTCTGATCGTCGGGAACGCCGTGGTCTGGATCACCCACGAGGGACTGCAAAGCGCGGAGGCCGACAATCAGCGTTTGGTGCGCGCGTCGTTGGCCTTTAAGGACGTCCGCTACCATGTCGTGCAAATTCAACAATTCCTGACCGATGCATCGGCGGTCGGTGAAGACGATTACGGCGAAGCGCTGGCGGAAAAAACCGCCGCTCACAGCGAACTTGCCGAGTTATCGACGATGCTGCCGGAATTGCGCGCGGCGATCGCCGACGCCGACCTGGCGGTGGATAATCTGTATGCTACCGGCGAGCGCATGGCCAACGCTTATTTCCGCGATGGCCGCGAAGCCGGCAATCTGATCATGAAAGCGCCGAACGAGGGCTTCGATGCGGCTTCGGCCAATTTGGCCGCCAGCCTGGACCAATTGGCCGAGCGTCTGCAACAAAACGTCAATGCCGCTTCGCTACGGCAACGCGACATGCAAAGCCGCATGTTCAGCGTGAGCGCGACGGTTGCCGGATTGGCCTTGTTGTTGATCGTGCTGGCGAATTACTGGTTGATGCGGCGACTGTTTGCGGTGCTGGGCGGCGAACCCGGCTACGCGATGAAAATTGCCCGGACCATCGCCGGCGGCCAATTGGATATCGAGGTGCAAACCGCGCAACGCGACAACGCCAGTTTGCTGGCGGTGATGAAGATGATGGGCGCCTCCTTGTCCAGCCACATGCGGCAAATCAGCATGGCCAGCAAGCAGATCGGCCAATCGTCTTATCAGATTTCCAATATCTCCGGCGGCATTTCCAGCGCCAATCGTTCCGAGCAGGCCCGTTCGACCGAAGTGCGGCAGGCGACCGAAACGTTGCGCTCGACCACCGAGGAAGTGGGGCGCTTTACGCTAACCATCCGCCAACGCACGTTGGAAACCCAGGATACCGCGCAGCAAGGGCTATCGGCGGTCAGTGAAAATCTCGATGAAATGCGGCGGGTGGTCAGCGAAGTGGAAAGCGCGGAGGCCAAAACCAATGCGTTGCGCCAGGCGAATCGGCAAATTCAGGAAATCACCACGACCATCCGCAACATCACCGAGCAAACCAATTTGTTGGCTCTGAATGCCGCGATCGAGGCGGCCAGGGCCGGAGAGTACGGCCGCGGTTTCGCCGTCGTCGCCGACGAGGTGCGCACGTTGGCGCAAAACGCGTCCGGCGCGACCGCCGAAATCGCCGGCATCATCGCCGAGTTGACCAAGATCATCGAAGAAAACACCCATGCGATGACTTCGATCATTCAGGCCACCCAGCAAGGCATGGCAAAAGCCGAGTCCACCAGTGTGGTGATACACCGTATCGTCGGCCAGATCGAGGAAAACGCGGCAACCGCCCAACAAATATCCGACGTCACTCGCAACCAACTGGATAACGTGGCCCAGTTGCAGACCCGGGTCGAGGCTTTGTTCGAAGCCTTGGGCCAGAACGAATCCAAAGTGCATATCACCCGGACCATCAGCGACGACTTGTATGTGGTCACCGAAAAATTACGGACGATGCTGGAGCATTTCAGTTTCGACGCCAACTGGAAAACGGCGCCTATTCCCAACGAACACCGCAAGTTTCCGCGCACCAGCCATTATCTGCTGGTGCATATCGATGCGAACAATACCAGTCTGGATGGCGTGACCGCCGATTTCAGCATGAGCGGCGCCTGTTTGCGCTTGCCGCTGCCGCTGCCGTGTCGGGAGAACGATACCGTCGCCATCCAGCTGCGGATTCCCTACGACAACATTGAGCGCTACGAGCGCCAGGTTCCGTTGGAGCTGGATGCCGAGATCGTCTGGTATAAGATCGTTGATGGTGAACATCATTACGGGGTCAAATTCCCCGAGTCGCTGTCGCCGCTGGCCAGTAACGGCTTGAAGACTTGCTTCGACTTCTTCAATCACGCGTCCACCTATCGCGGCTAACGTCCTCGGGTTCCGCTGTTTTTCAGCCTGGGCGGCTTTCGACGGCACCGGATAGTCGTGGCGCTGGCGGAATTTTCGGAATGCCTCTACACTGGTTTCGCTTGCTAGACCGATAGGCGGTCATCGAAGCCGCCGGCGGTCGCGCCGATTCGATCATGGACATCAACAGGAGTGGAACATGCTTAAGAAATTGCCAATTCTCGCCGGACTTTGTTTGCCGCTGCCGCCGCTGCACGCGGCCACGCTCGACGCGATACAGTCGCTACCGGCGTCGATTCAGGATTGTCTGGAGGAGGCGAATTGCAACGTCGCCGACCAGAGCGATTTCGATATGGGCTGGGTAACCGCGTTTCGCTATCAGGCCGGTACCTTCGACGGCTACTTGCTGCGGTATTCGCTGGTAGCGCCGTCCGCCGCGGTGGATATCTCCGATTATCCGGTGTTGAATCTTCAAGAAGCCTCGGCCCAGGCGCAAATCAACGAAAGCACGCCATTGGCCGGGACGGTCTGGCTGAAGCTGGCCTCGCGCTACGGCGCGGGCGGTGGCAACGCGGCTTTGTATTTGGAGCATGTGACGCCGGCGGACAAGTCCGTGCTGATGCACCTTGGCGACACGACCTATCCGCAGGTGCTGAATTTTCAGCTGAACGATCAGGCATTGGCGGCCGGCGGGGCCTATCGGAGTGTGGCGCTGAATTCGGAAGGTAGCGTCGAAGGCGGCGATTTGGTGGCCGAGGAGCCGGTGCTGCCTTGCCTGGCCGACGGATGCGCTACGTTTCAGTCCCTGTATCTGGTGGGCGTGCGCTATGCGTTGGGCGGCGGCGAATGGGTGCTGCAATTTGCCGCCGACGATATGCGGCGCGAGCTGTACATGGAAAATCAGACCTATAACAGCGGGCTGGGATACGAGTACCACAACCGCGATTACTACGTCGGCGCGGTGCCGCTGCCGGCGGCGGGCGGCTTGTGGCTGGCCGGACTGGTTTGGCTGGGTGGTCTGGCTCGACGCGGGTCCCAGGCCGCTTGACCGACCTCAGGCCGATTGGCCGCCTTCGGCGCGGTTACGGCCGGCGGCCTTGGCTTGATACAGTCTGCGGTCGGCCGCGTCCAGCAATTCGGACGGGGCTTGGTCGGTGTGCGGTATCCACGCCGCGCTGCCGGCGCTGATCGTAATCCAGGGCGACGCTTCCGATTGCGCATGCGGGATTTGCAGCGCTTCGATACGCTGGCGAAAATGCTCGGCCAGCGCCTGGGCGCCGTCGGCGTCGGTTTCCGGCAGTAGCGCGACGAATTCCTCGCCGCCGTAGCGCGCGACCAGGTCGGCGGAGCGGCCGGTGGCGTCGGCCAGTTCGCCGGCAACCCGCTTCAGGCACAGATCGCCGGCGCCGTGGCCGTGATGATCGTTATAAGCCTTGAAAAAGTCCACATCCACCAATACAGCGGCCAACGGGGTCTGGTTGCGCTGGGCGCGTTTCCATTCGCTTTCCAAGGCTTGATCGAAGCGCCGCCGGTTGGGTATTCCGGTCAGGCCGTCGATCCAGGCCATCGTTTCCAGCAAGTCGGTGGCTTGTTTCAGGCGGATGTGGTTGCGGATTCGGGCCTTGACCACCGGCAAATAGAACGGTTTGGTGATGTAATCCAGAGCGCCCAGGTTCAGGCCGCGCTCCTCGTCGTTCGCGCCGTTCAAGGCCGTGACGAAGATCACCGGAATCCGGCTGGTTTGCGGATTGGCTTTCAGATGGCGGCAGACTTCGTAGCCGTCCATGTCCGGCATCATGACATCCAACAAAATTAAGTCCGGCGGTCCCTGGCTGGCAACCGCTTCCAGAGCCGCCGCGCCGCTGGCGGCCACCTTGATCCGATAATCGCCGATCAGATTTTCGGCCAGCACCTGGATGTTGGTGGGGGTGTCGTCGACAATCAGAATCAGCGGTTTGGGCGTGTCGGCGTTCATCGATGTTCTCCGGTCAAATGGCGCTGGACCAGGGCTTCCAGGTCGGCCAGCGCGGCGAGCGCTTGCCGGTAGTCTATCAGTTCGATCTGTTTTTCGATTTGCTTCAATAGCCGCCGGCCGTCGGCGCTCGGCACGGTGTGTTGCAGGTGCTCGATCAAATCGCGCGGCACATAGTCGCTACCCTCCAATAAAGCCCGCAAGCGGGCGGCCAGGATCGCGGCGGCCGGAAAATCGCTGTGGGCGTTGGCCGCGTCGCCGTCGCCGAGATAGTCGGCAATGGTTTGCAAGGTGGCGGCCAAGGTCTGCTCGAACGCGGCTTTGGCGGCGTCGTTCTTGATGTTCCGCTGCAAATCCGATTCCAGTTGGGCGGCGGCGCGGCTCAATTCGACCGCGCCGACCGCGCCGGCCGCCCCTTTCAAATGGTGCAGCCAATGCGCGGCGTCCGCGCCGGTCGCGGCATCCCGCCAGAGTGGATCGAACTGCCCGGCCGCATCGGCGAATGCCGTGGCGAAACGTTCCAGCAAGCGGCGTAGCTTGGCATCGCTGCCGATGGCCAAATGCAGATATTCCGGGTCGAAACCGGGCAACTCGGCGGCCAGAGTCTCGTCAGGCCAGTCGCCCGCCTGATTGGCGTCGGGCGGCGTTGACTCGGCCAATGGTTTGATGTTGCGCACCAGCGCGGCGATCAGCGTCTGCGGCAATACCGGTTTACCGACATGGTCGTCCATGCCGGCCGCGTAACATTCGTTGCGCTCGCGTTCCTGGACCGCGGCCGTCATCGCGATGATGGGCAGGTCGGCGTAAGCGGGGTCCTGGCGAATCAGCCGGGTCGCTTCGATACCGCTCATTTCCGGCATTTGCAAATCCATCAATACCGCGTCGTAGCGATGGTTGCCAAGCGCGGCGACACCCTCCCGGCCATTGTTGGCGACGTCGACTTCCAGGCCGGCGTTTTGCAAATATTCGCAAGTGACCATCTGGTTGATTTCGTTGTCTTCGACCAGCAGGATTTTCGCGCCGCGGATCGGCGCGGCCAGCGTTGCCAGTTGCGGCCGGGCTTGCTCAGCGGTCGGAAAGACTTTGCCGCCTTGCAGGCGGGTGACGGCGTCCAACAACATCGACGGCATGACCGGCTTGACCAGAATGTCATCGGGGATGGCGTCGCCGGCCGCGCTCAACAGGCTTTCGCGACTGAAGGCCGTGACCATGATCACCACCGGTGCGTGGCGGATTTCCGAACGCTTCACCATGTCCTTGATCGCGCGGGTGACTTGCACGCCGTCCAGCCCCGGCATTTTCCAGTCCAACAACACTAGTTCGAAGTCGCGGCCGCTGTCGTTGGCTTTGCGCAGACGCAACAAGGCTTCGTCGCCGCTGGCGGCTTCGACGGCCTCGAAACCCCAGGCCTGCAGAATTTCTCTAAGCATTTGCCGGGAAATGTCCAGGTCGTCGACGATCAACACCCGCATGCTGTGCAGGTTGCCGGACAGCGGCGCGGCGCCGGGTTCCGGCGGACAGCCGAGACTCAACGCAAATTCGAACAGGCTGCCGCGGCCGATTTCGCTGCGCACCGACAGGTCGCCGCCCATCATTTCGACCAAGCGTTTGCTGATGGTCAGGCCCAGACCGGTGCCGCCAAAGCGGCGGGTGATCGAGCCGTCGGCCTGAGTGAAGGCCTGGAACAGGTTGGCGGCCTGATCTTCGGTCATGCCGATGCCGGTATCGCGCACCGCGAAATTCAGCGTGACCCGGCCGGGTTCGGCGCTGACCAAGGACACCTTGATGTGTATTTCGCCGCGTTGAGTGAACTTGACGGCGTTGCCGACCAGATTGTTCAACACTTGGCCAAGCCGCAGCGCGTCGCCGTTCAAGTAAGGCGGCGTGGCGGGGTCGAGTTCCAGCACCACTTCCAGTTCCTTTTCCTCGGCGCGGACGATGAACAGATTCAGGACGTTTTCCAGCACTTCCTCGATGTTGAAGGGTTCGACCACCAACTCCATCCGGCCGGCCTCGATTTTTGAATAATCGAGGATGTCGTTGGTGATCGAGAGCAGGGCCAGCGAAGAGGTGTGGATTTTGTGCAGGTAGTCGCGCAGTTTGGTCGATGGGTTGCTGTTCAAGGCCAGATCGGACAGACCGATGATGGCATTCATCGGCGTGCGAATCTCGTGGCTCATATTGGCCAGGAACAGGCCCTTGGAGCGCGAAGCGGCTTCGGCCTGCTCCTTGGCCAGCAGCAATTCGGCGGTGCGTTGGGCGACTTCTTCTTCCAGACGGTCGCGATGGCCGGTCAGGTTTTCGTCGCGCAACTGAATTTCATCCAGCATGCTGTTAAAGGCCAGGACCAAGTCGCCGATGTCGTCGCGGCCGTGTTGCGGCACCCGCAGCCCGTAGTTTTTGTCGTGGGCGATCAGCCGCGCGGTGGTTGCCAGCTCCTCGATCGGCCGGGAAATCACCCGCTGCAGGCGTAGCGCCAGCAACGACACCAAGGTCAAGGCCAACGCGGCACCGGCCAAGCCCTTGCCTAAGTCCGTCAGTTGTTCGTTCCATTGCTGGGTGAAATCGGCCAGCAGCAGCAGATAACCGATTTGCTCGGTTTTTCGAACCACCGGGGTATACAGTTCGGCCCGCCGCTTCCAGAAGTCGGTGCGCATTTCCTGCGCCGGGACCCGGTAGTCGGCCGGTAGCGGGGTGTCGGTGTCGCGTGGGTTCCAATGCGCCAGCACCGTGCCGTCGGCGGCGATCATCCAGGCCGACAGTATTTCGGTGTGGTCCTTGAGGGAGGCCAACAGCCGCTTTGCTTCGGTACGGTCCGAGAATACCAGCGCGGCCTGGCCGTTTTCCGCCAGTACGTCGGCCAGACCGGAGACTTGTTGCAATGCGCTACGGTAACGGCTGAACGCCGAACTGACCGCCATCACCGACAGGCTGACCAGCAGGCAGGCCGCGCAGCTCAACATGATGATGGTGACCAGCTTGCGCCGTAGCGACCAGTTGGCGAAGTCGGGTAGCACGCGCATCGGTTTATCTCCCGTAAACGTAAGTGGCGATGTTCAACAACTGGCCCGGCAGGCGCAGGCCGGCGTTACGGATCGATTCCAAATTCACTTCGAATACCACTTTGTTGTCGCGGAACAATAGGGCGATGCCGCCGCCTTTTTCGGCGAAATCGGCAATGTCGGAAAGGGTTAATACCGGGGCGCGGCCGACGGTTTTCAGCGTCACCAAAAATCGGGGTTGTTCGGTCGCGCCGACGAACAGCAGGTGGCAGCCGGCCGGATTGAAATCGGCGAAGCCGCGGGCTTCGACGCGTAGAGCGTGTTCGCCGGCCTTACGCCCGTCCAGGGCTTGCAGCGCGCCGTCCAACACGTTGTTGCCGATGACGCACAGCGTAAGCGGCGCGTCGGCCGCCACGGTGTCGGCCGGCCATTCGATGAACTTGGCGAAGTTGTAAAGATAGGCGGCCTTGATTTGGGCATCGGATAGGCCTTCGGCCTTAGGCTGAAGCACGGCCGGAAATGTCAGCAACGCCAATGCGGTTAGCCGGGCCCAGCGCCGCCCGGCCCTGGCAACGCGCGCGATAGGTCTGGCGGCGAAAATACGGAACGGCCATGGCCGGCAGGCGCTGGAAGTCGCGGTTCTGATTCCTTGATCCTTCATTGGAGAGTGGTTTGGGCCGCGGTTTCCGTAACGTTGAAGATCGCGGCATAAGCCGCGGTCCGCGTTTGCGCCGAACCCGGTGTCGGCCGGGTCCGGCGCAAACGCGGACGGTGGTGAATACTAGGCGTGTAAAATCTTGGCGCGTAGTCTAGGCGCCAAATCCATTCCTGTCGAATTTCCTAAGGTAATTTGGCGGCCAGACATTTGCAATAGCCGTTCAATTCGACATAGGCTTGACCGGCGACCGCGCCGCCGACGGCGCAATCGCCCTCCCAATAGACCGGGCCTATCCAGAAATCGTGTTTGGCGCGCAGCTCCTGATCCTTGACCGAGGGTTCGACGGTGAATTTTTCGCCCTTGACCTCGATTTCCCAGCCGGACGGGTAGGTGCAACCGGTATTCGGGCTGGTCCACTCGCCGACTACCGTGACCTGAAATTCGTGGGCCGCCAACGTGGTGGTCATGCCGTGAGCGTCGGTGATCGAGCCGGATTTTTCGACCGACGAATCGCTGCCCTTGAAATCGAACAACATGATTTGGCGATTGTCTTCCAGCTCGATCGCGAACCATTGCCAGCCTTGGCGAATGGCCTGGAACAGCTCGCCGTACTGGCGATCGAACCAGCTGCTGCCGGTGACTTGGAAGGTTTGGCCGCCGATCGACAAGGTGCCGGTGGTCGCCATTTTCGGTCGGGAATAATAATAGGTATAGCCGCCGAACCGGTAGGGGTGGGCATCGCCGCCGTAATGCAGCGCGGGCGGTTGCGTGGCGTCCAGTTTCAGGTCCAGTACGTATTCGCCGATTTGGGCATGCAGGCGATCGTGGCCGTCGCCGCCGACCGCGGTCACTTGATCGCCGGAGCCGGAACTGAGATCGAAGCCGTTGGGGATGCGCTTGGGCAGATGCAGGCGCAGAAACTCCTCGAACTCGAAGCGCTGGCCGTTGACGTCGGTAATCGCCGCTTGCACCAATTGATCGCGCATGATGACGAAGGCATCGAAGCTGAAAAACACCACTTCGAAACCGAAGCGGCGGCCGTCGTCGGTAAACAAGTGACCGGTCCAATACCACCACTGGACTTGCTGACTGGGCAAAAACGCGTCGTCGGCCGGCAGCGTTACCGGCCCGATCAAGCCTCGGCGCGGCAGGAACCAATAGGCGGCCGAGACCAGGATCAACAACATCCAAGGCAAGAGCGGCGGATTCAGCAGGCCGATCAGCACCAGTATCCCGGCAATGATCCAGGGCAGTTTTTTCCAGTGTTTACTCATCTTCGATACTCCAGTCGGGTTGAAATGCGTGAAAAATCAAAAGCGCCAGTCGATCTTGCCGTAAAGCGAGCGGGGAATTTCCATCGCGGAGCCGGGTAACGAGATCGCCGACGAGTCGTGGTACTCGGGATGGCGAGGCGAAAACAGATTTTGCGCGACAAAGGACAGCTCGAGGTCCGGCACCGGCTGATAGGCCAGGCGGGCATCGAAGGTGGTGTAGGCCGGTATGGCCTGACTGACGGAGTTCAACCGGCTGACATGCCGCAGCGTCAAATCGAGTTTCAGGTTTTCCGGTAGATCCATCTGCCAACGCAAAGAACCGTGGTGGCGGGGGGACAGGCCGGCCGTATCCGGATTGTTGGCGTCGAACGGCATTTCGATTTTGATGTGACTGTAATTGCCGGTAAAGCGCATCCAGTCCAATGCTTGCCACTCCGCCGAGAATTCGATGCCGCGGGTGGTGACTTCCCGGCTATGGTTGTACCAAATCATCGGCAGGATCAGCGGCGGCGGGGCCAGCGGGTTGACGCTACCTCTGCGAAACAGGATCAAGTCGGTGTAGTGGTTGCTGAATGCGGCAATGTCGGTGGAGAAATGTTGGGTCCACTGCGCGCGGTAACCGATTTCGGCCGCGACGACTTTTTCGGCGCGCAGGTTGGGATTGTATCGGCCAAGGACCTGGATTTGGTCGTACGGCGCCGGCAAGCCGGTTGGCGTTGCTCCCAGCGCGATATTGGCCTGAGCCTCGCCTCGGGAGGGTGTTCGGGCGGCGCGGGACACCGAGGCCCAAACCGAATGATGGGCGTTGGGCGTCCACAACAGGCGCGCGTTCGGCTGTACTTGGGTGTTGCCGAAGTGGCTTTCTTCCAGTTTGGTGCCCAGCGTCAAGCGCAACGTGTCGTCGATCAGCGTGATGTAGTCCTGCGCGAATACGCCGCCGTTGTGGTAACCCAGGTCGCTATCGATATACGAAATGGCGGCGGTATTGGTAACGGCGCTGTGAATGAAGCGATAGTTCAGGCCCCACATCAGGTCGTGGTCGGCCGCCGGATGCAAGCGGTGTTGAAAGTCGATGTCGAACATGTCCTGGGAATCGGAAAGCTCCGCCGCGTTGAATTCGATCCGGTCGTAATAGGTTTGCAATTTGAACTCGGAGCCGTCGGCCAGATTGCCTTCCCAGCGGGCCAGCAGATTGGCGCCGTTGGCGTGGTCGTCGTTGGAGAAGCGGGTGTTGTAGGGCGGCGCGATCGTAATGGGCTCGACGGTATTGCCGACGTTTTTCCGGTAGACATCGCCTTGCAGCGTGTAACGGTTGTCGTTGGAAATCCGGCCGTCGATCCGGAAGCCACCCTGAACCGAACGCCAATCGTCATGGATGCGCTCCCCGGTCGAGGTGACGAAGCTTTCCCGCTCGAAGGTTTTGGCGTAGATCCGGTAATTGCCGTCGTCGCCGAACTGGCCGCCGTGGCGATAACCGGCGAAGCCGCGTTCCTGGTTGCCGCCGCCGCCAACGAATAAATTGCCTTGGGTGTCCTTGGTTTTTTTGGTGATGATGTTGATCACCCCGTTGACGGCGTTGGCGCCCCACATCACCGCACCGGGGCCGCGAATCACTTCGATACGATCGATGTCTTCGATCAAGGTGTCTTGCAGGTTCCAGAACACCCCGGAAAACAGCGGCGTGTAAATGCTGCGCCCGTCGATCAAGACCAGCAGCTTGTTGGCGTAGCGACCGTTGAAACCGCGCGCGGTGATGGCCCAGGCGCTGGAGTCGATGCGCGCCACGTCGATGCCGGGAGCCATGCGCAGTGCTTCGGGAATGCTGGTCGCGCCGGAACGGCGTATATCTTCCTGGCTGATAATGAAGGCGGCCGCGGCGGTATCGGACAGGGTCTCGGATTTGCGGGATGCCGACGAAACCTCCATTTGCATCAGTTCGGTGATCGAAAAATCTTCCAGATTGGGCGGCGGTTCGGCCGCCTGGGGCGACGGTAGCCGCGCGAACGCCGCGAGGACGAAAAATTGGCCAACCACGTGGCGGGCGGTCAGAGGAAACCGGCGATTGGACGGCATGGTCATTTCCGTTGTTGTTATTTTTGGCCTGACCAGTGCGGCTGGTCGTTTCGGCGATTGTGGTTGGCGTTTGCGCTGATAACAGGTTCGCGTACCGCAACAAGTATGACGAGAATTTCCAAAAATCAATCTTTTAGCCGGAAATCATTGGAAATGTCGCGAACTCGACGGGGGCCGCGCCGGCAAAAGCACGTGATTGTCCCGGCCTCGGCGGCGGTTCTTAAATTACGCCGTATCTGATGCGTTCTGATGGAGATTGCGGAAAAAAGTGGCGCAAAAACAAGCGAAAGTTTTGGTTTTTGGAAAATAGAAGTTCAGAATAGAGGCTAGAATATATCTGGACTTGGCCGAGTCGTCGTGCGGCATTTCACGTTCGTCGATCCTAAGGAGGCGTTATGCAAGAATCGGCGTTGGTAAAGCTTGAAATAGAGTCGTGCGAAATGGCGCTTGGCGAGCAAGCCGCGCGGGCGCGCTCGTTTGCGGAAGCCGCCAGTTTGGCGATTGCGTCCGCTTATCCCCGCGACCTGTGTTCCTCGCCGGCCTGGCCGGGCTGTCTGGGCAGTTCCGGGTCACCGGTACCGGATTATCTTCCCTCGGATAAGTCTTATCCGGTTAGCATTGATACAATAAGCCATACCTATACTATCAATCGCTACCATATCCAGGGAGTATTTCATGATTCGCTTTCCAGCAGAATGGGAGCCGCAATCGGCCGTCATCATCGCCTGGCCGCACGCTAGCGGCGACTTTCGCAATTTGTCTTCGGTCGAGGACAGCTACCACTTCATCGCCTCGACGATCAGCGCCTATCAGCCGCTGATCGTCGTTTGCAAGAACGGCGAGCATCAAGAACACATCCAGGCGCAATTCAAAACGGCCAACGCCAATTTGCATTTCGTGAAGGCCGACTACAACGATATTTGGGTGCGAGACACCGTGTTCATCGCGCTGGAATGGCAGCATCCCAAAGCCAGTTTGCAACTGGCGAATTTCCGCTTTAACGGCTGGGGCAACAAGTACCCGCACGGCGCCGACGACGCGTTGAATCTGGCACTGTTTGCTCACCCGATCTTCAAGGGCTTTCCGACCGCGACGGTCGATCTGGTGCTGGAAGGCGGTAGCGTCGAGTCGGACGGCCAGGGTACCGTGATGACGACTAAGAATTGCTTGTTCAATCCCAATCGCAATCCGGACCTGAGCGAAGCGGCGATTGCCGGGCAGGTGCAAAACTACTTGGGGGCCAAGCGCATTTTGTGGGTCGAGCAAAGCCATCTGGCCGGCGACGACACCGATGCCCACATCGACACGCTGGCGCGCTTTTGCGATCCGGATACCATCGCTTACACCAGTTGCGACGACAGCGAAGACCCGCACCACGCCAGCCTGAAAAACATGGAAGCGCAATTGCAAGTCTTTCGCACCGAAGCCGGCGAACCGTATAAATTGGTGGCGTTGCCGTTGCCCAAACCGATTTACGACGAGGACGGCCAACGCTTGCCGGCCAATTACGCCAATTTTCTATTGATTAACGGCGCGGTGTTGGTGCCGGTCTACGACGATGCGATGGATGCGGTGGCGCTGGAGCGCTTAACCGCTTGTTTCCCGGATCGGAAAGCCATCGCGGTGCCGTGCCGGCCGCTGGTGCACCAATATGGCAGTCTGCATTGCGCCAGCATGCAGGTGCCGGCCTTCGTTAAGCTTAACGTATAAGCTTTCGCGGCGGCCGCCGCGATTCCACCGTCCACAGTCCTTCAATTTCAAGCCCGTCATGAAAAAATCGATTATCGCCTGCGCCGTTCAGCAGCCCTGCAACCGGGGCCGAGAGACCAATCTGGCCTATTCGTTGAGCCAAATTCAGGCAGCCGCCCAACGCGGCGCAGAATTGGTGGTGTTGCCCGAACTGCATCTGGACCACTATTTCTGCCAAAGCGAGGACACGGCCTGTTTCGACCTCGCGCAGCCGATACCGGGTCCGAGTTGCGAGCCTCTGGCGGATGCCGCGCGCGCGAACCAGGTGGTCGTGGTCTCGACGATTTTCGAAAAGCGCGCGCCTGGGCTATACCACAACACCGCCGTCGTGTTCGACCAGGACGGCAGTGTCGCCGGCACGTTCCGGAAAATGCATATCCCGGACGATCCGGGCTTTTACGAGAAATTCTATTTCACGCCGGGCGATTTGGGTTTCAAGCCCATCGAGACCTCGATCGGCAAATTGGGTGTGTTGATCTGCTGGGATCAGTGGTATCCGGAAGCCGCGCGTTTGATGGCGCTGGCCGGCGCCGATCTACTGATTTACCCGACCGCGATCGGTTGGAATCCGGACGACGAGGCTGCCGAAAAGCAGCGCCAATTGCAGGCCTGGATTACCGTGCAGCGCGGACACGCGGTGGCGAACGGCTTACCGGTGATTTCCTGCAACCGGATCGGCTTCGAAGCGGCGCCGGATCAAGCGCCGGGGATTCAGTTCTGGGGCAACAGCTTCATCGCCGGGCCGCAGGGCGAATTGCTGGCGAGCGCGGACGATGTCGAGGATTGCTTGCTGTTCGCCGAACTCGATCCCAAGCGTAGCGAGGACGTGCGGCGGATTTGGCCTTTCTTGCGGGATAGGCGGATTGACGCTTACGCGGATATTTTGCGGCGTTACATCGATTGAGCGGCGGTAGATCCGATTTTATGTCGGACCCGGTCGGCTAGCGGTAACAAAACGGAGGCCCGATTTGTGTCGGGCCTCCGTTTTTTTATTCCTCGGCCGAACTTTGCGGGCGCGGTTGAGGCTCCACGCTCTCTTGAGCGCGGTTGCTGCTGCGCTCGGCGAATTCGCTGGCGTAGGAATTGGCCGGGGCGATCGCGTCGTTGCTGACGTAGCGGTTGTTAGGCGCATCGGCGGAGGATTGATCCGATTCGCCGTTGAAGTTTTGTTCGGTTTTTCTTTCGCTACCGTTGCGCGGACCGCGGCGGCGGTTGCGATTGCGGCGGCTGCGCTCCTGGCCGTTGCGGCGCGGCGCGCCTTCGCCTTCCTGTTCGCCGGACGCGGCCGGTAACGGCAGTTCCGAGGCCGGGCTGGGGGTTTGATTGGCGCTGTTGTCCGTCGCTGCTTGCGGATTCGCGCCGCCGCGACGATTATTGTTGCGGCGGCCGTTCCGGCCGGCGCCGGGGCGATCCTTGCGGACGTTGCGGTTGGGCCGGTTTCTTTCTTCGCCGGACTTGCCTTCGCCGCCGGCTTCCGGCGCTTCGGCGATTTTGTCCTTGCCGATCAAGCGTTGCCAGAAGCGCTGGATCAGGCTGGCGGAGTTCTTCTTGCTTTGTACCGGTGCCGGTGAGTCGGGCAGGAATTCCTTGATCGCCGCCTTTTCCGATTTCGGGCCGGCTTGTTTGGCGAATTCCGGAACCGTGATTTCCTCTTCCTTCAATTGCAGGTGGCTGGCCTTGTCGTCGCCTTCCACCGTTTTAATGCGCTCGATATCGTAGGCCGGCGTTTCCAGGTGTTTGCTCGGCAATACAATGATGCCGACATGCAGCCGGGCTTCGATTTCCTGAATGGCCGCGCGTTTTTCGTTGAGCAGGAAGGTGGCGCAGTCGATAGGCAGGTGGGCGATGACGCGCTCCGTGCCTTTTTTCATCGCTTCTTCCTCGATCAGGCGCAATACCGACAGCGTCACCGATTCGACGTTGCGGATCGTGCCTTGGCCTTTGCAGCGCGGGCAGGTCAGTTGGGTGGAGTCGCCCAGCGACGGCCGCAGACGTTGCCGCGACATTTCCATCAGGCCGAAGCGGGAAATACGGCCGGTCTGGATGCGGGCGCGGTCGATTTTCAGCGCGTCGCGCAGGCGGTTTTCGACTTCGCGTTGGTTTTTGTTCGACATCATGTCGATGAAATCGATCACGAACAGGCCGCCCAAGTCGCGCAAGCGCAGTTGGCGGGCAATCTCGTCGGCGGCTTCCAGGTTGGTATTCAGCGCGGTTTCCTCGATGTCGCTGCCCTTGGTGGCACGCGCCGAGTTGATGTCGATCGAGGTCAGCGCCTCGGTATGGTCGATGACGATAGAGCCGCCGGACGGCAACGACACTTCGCGCTTGTAGGCCATCTCGATCTGAGTCTCGATCTGGTAGCGGCTGAACAACGGCACGGTATCCTGATATTGCTTGGCCTTGTGCAGGTTGTGCGGCATCACTTGCTTCAGGAAGTTTTGCACCAGCTTGAAAGCGCCTTCCTGATCGATCAGGATTTCGTCGATGTCACCGCGCAAATGGTCGCGCAAGGCGCGGATGATGACGTTGCTTTCCTGAAAGATCAGGAAGGGCGCGGCTTGTTCCTGGCTGGAGCGGTCGATCGCTTCCCACAGTTGCATCAGGTAGTTCAAGTCCCACTGCAGCTCTTCGACGTTTTTATCGGAGCCGGCGGTACGGATGATTAGCCCCATGCTGTCCGGAATTTCCAGCGCCGCCATGGTTTCGCGCAATTCGCTGCGGTTATCGCCTTCGATGCGGCGGGAAATGCCGCCGGCCTTCGGATTGTTCGGCATCAGCACCAAATAAGTGCCGGCCAGACTGATGTAAGTGGTCAGCGCGGCGCCCTTGTTGCCGCGCTCCTCTTTTTCGATCTGGACGACGATTTCCTGGCCTTCCCGAATATTCGACTTCGAAGACTTGCCTTCGCCGTCGTCGCCGGTACGATATTCCGGAGCGATTTCCTTAAACGGCAAAAAGCCGTGCTTTTCGGCGCCGTAATTGACGAAAGCGGCTTCCAGGCTGGGTTCAACCCGGGTGATGATGCCTTTGTAGATATTGGATTTTTTCTGTTCTTTGGAAGGGACTTCGATGTCAAAATCATAGAGCTTTTGACCATCTACCAAGGCCACTCGCAACTCTTCGGGTTGCGTGGCGTTGATAAGCATTCTTTTCATTAAATTATCCTTATTGTTGTGTATCCCACCTAGAGTTTAAACAGGCTGGTTTGTCGCGGATAAAGGCGGCGGGTTCCCGATGCGTTACCAAGTGAGCGGCCGGACTGACTGAAAACTGCAATGAATAGTAGTAGTTATAGCAGCGAATATCGGATGGACCGAGGGTGGCGCTTGTCGTGCGGGGAATCTGTTATACCGAACTCTATGCTTTAGGATGCAAGTCGCTCATCATGGGTCGAGCGATAAAACCCGAAAATTCTTGTTATTAATAGCGAGGAAATCGGCCGCGTGGCCTGAGAATCAATTTCCATCGCTTAAGTCTATCGATAGATAAACTAGCCTAATATAGCAATCTTTACCAGAGGCAGCAATTTTAAACATGGCCGGCTTGGATGTTGCTATTATTTCCGCCATGAATCAAGTAAGCGAAACGCCGCGCCCTAGTGTGCAATGGCTGGAAGTGACCGACGCGAATAGCGAACAGCGGTTGGACAATTTTCTGATCGGGTTTTTAAAAGGCGTGCCCAAGACCCGTATTTACCGGATGGTCAGAAAGGGCGAGGTGCGGGTCAACAAGGGGCGTGTCGATGTCAGCTATAAACTGGCCATCGGCGACATCGTGCGGATTCCGCCGGTTAGGGTGGCCGAAGCCACCGCCGAGGCCATCGTGCAGCCGGCCTTGAAATTCAGCCTGGAAAACCAAATTCTTTACGAGGATGACGGCTTCATTGTGCTGAACAAGCCATCCGGTTTCGCCGTTCACGGCGGTAGCGGCGTCAGCAGCGGCATCATCGAGGCGCTGCGGCAAATCCGTCCGCAACAGAAGTTTCTGGAACTGGTGCACCGACTGGATAAGGAAACCTCGGGCTGCTTGTTGATTGCCAAGAAGCGTTCGGCGCTGCGGGTCTTGCACGAGATGTTTCGCGGCGATGGCATCCAAAAGACTTATTTGGCGCTACTGGCCGGGCAATTCAAACGAAAAACTCAGCGCGTTGATGTGCCGCTGCTAAAGAACGTCGCGCAAGGCGGCGAACGCATGGTGGTTGTCAGCCAGGCCGGCAAACCGGCCGAGACGATGTTCACCCGCTTGAAGGCGTTTCGGGAAGCAACGCTGGTGCAGGCGGCTCCCAAGACCGGCCGGACCCATCAAATTCGGGTGCACGCCGCATGGCTCGGGCATCCCATCGTCGGCGACGACCGCTACGGCCAGGACGACGTCAACAAGGCTTTCAAGCAACGCGGCTATAAGCGCTTGTTCTTGCACGCCGAGCAATTGCGTTTCGCTCACCCGCTGACCGGTGCGCCGCTGCATTTCAACGCGCCGCTGCCGGTGGAGTTACAAACCTTGCTCGATCATGAACAAACGCTTTGATCTGATTATTTTCGATTGGGACGGCACCTTGGCCGACTCGGTGGACTGGATCGTGCACTGCATTCGCCAGGCCGCGGCCCGCCAGGATTGTCCGGTGCCGGAACCTCAAGCGGTCAAGGACATCATAGGCCTCAGTATCGAAAATGCGGTGGCTACGTTGTTTCCAGGGATGGACGAAGAGACCGGCCGGCGTTTGGCGGGCGATTACGCTCAAGCGTTCTTTTCCAGGGAAATGAGTCGGAACGACTTGTTTCCCGGCGTGCCGGAGATGCTGGCGCGTTTTCGGGACGCCGGCTACCGCTTGGCGGTGGCTACCGGCAAAAAAAGCAGCGGGTTGCGGGAAGTGATCGCCGGTACCGGTCTGGCCGACAGCTTTTGCACGACCCGCAGCGCCGATCAGACCGCATCCAAGCCGAATCCGCTGATGATCGACGAAATCGTCGCCGAGTTGGGGGTGGCCAAGGATAGAACCTTGATGGTCGGCGACTCGGTGCACGATTTGCAGATGGCGTTAAATGCCGGCGTCGCTTCGGTGGCAGTGACTTGCGGCGCGCATCCGGCCGAGACGCTAAAACGCTATTCGCCGCTGTACTGTTTGAATTATCCGACCGAGTTGCTCGGTCTACTTTAAGGAGGTAAGTCCTTGGACACGCAAAATCAAAATCAGGAACCGGAAGGCCGGGATGGCGGCTGGGAACGGCAGACGCTGGAGAAACTGGCGTTCGCCGCGATTAACGAACAGAAGGTTGCGCGGCGCTGGGGCATCTTTTTCAAGGCCTTGACCTTTGTCTATTTGTCGGCGGTCTTGGTGGTGGCGACCTATCCCAGTTTCGAGGAAAAAATCAGTTCCGATCGCCAGCATGCGGCGGTCGTCGATATCGTTGGGGTGATTGCCGACGGCGAGGCCAGTTCGGCGAGCGTGGTCATCGAAGGCTTGCAGAACGCGGCCGAAGACAAAAATACCAAGGGCGTTATCTTGAACGTCAATTCGCCGGGCGGTACCCCGGTGCAAGCCGGGTACATTTACGACGAGATTCGCCGGATCAAGGCCGAGCATCCAGATTTGCCGATTTACGCGGTGGTCGGCGATGTCTGCGCGTCGGGTGGCTACTATATTGCCGCCGCCGCCGACAAGATCTTCGTCAATCAAGCCAGCATCATCGGCTCGATAGGCGTCATCATGAACAACTTCGGCTTCACCAACGTGCTGGATCGCTTGGGGATAGAACGGCGGACCTTGACCGCCGGCGAGCACAAAGCCTTGCTCGATCCGTTTTCGCCGGCCAACAGCCAGGAAACCAAGCACATGCAATCGATGCTGGACCAGGTTCACCAGCAATTTATCGACGCGGTCCGCAAGGGGCGCGGCGACCGGCTGAAGGAGACGCCGGACATGTTTTCCGGCTTGGTCTGGACCGGCGCCGAAGGCGTCAGACTGGGTTTGGCGGACGATTTCGGCAATGTCGATTCGGTTGCCCGCGACGAGCTCGATACCGAGCACACGCTAAACTTCACACCGCAAGAACGCTTTCTGGACCGCTTGGCCGGCCAGATGGGCGCTTACTTCGGCCATTCGATAGCCAGCAGTCTGGGTTTGGGGCGGATGCACTGACCGGTTCTCGCCGGGCGATGGCGAACTGCCACCGGGTGGGCGCCAGAACCAGTCGCGGGGCATAGTAAAGCAGGGCGCCCCAGGGTCGGCTTCATGGTTGGCCGGTGTCTCGGGCGCGGGTTTGCGCCAAGTACGCTCTGCTGGATTATCGTGATCGCGACTCAGCTCGGAGGGCGCGGAGCTTGGTCGAAGCCTTCCAGCAGCGTCAGCGCCGTATCGTAATCGAAGTTTTCAATCGCGCGCAGCAGCGGCAAGGCCTGGTCGCCGAGCGCGGTTCGCAGCGCCGGGCGATGCTCCAACGCCAGTTCGTTGGCTTGAATATCGCCGGAAGTTAACAGCGACCGCAAGCGGGGGATTAACTCGGCGGCCGGAACGGGTGCTCCGGCCGTCTCGATGGCCGGTGGTGGTAACCGGGTGTCGGCTTCGGTAACGAAGCGCTGCAGCGCCGCGTTCAAACTTTCGATGAGTCCAGCTAAGACCTCGGCCGGTTCGCGGGCTCTGGCCGCGCGCAACAAGTCGGCCGCCGGGTCGGCGATTCCGGTTAGCGCCAGCGATCCGGCGCTGCCCTTCAATAAGTGGGCGAGGTCGGCGATCTTGGCGACTTCGTCGCTCGCCAGCCAGGCCAGCAACGCCGAGGGATCGGCACGGTGGTTGTCGGCGAACAAACGCAGCAGTCGCCGGTATTTTTCCAAATTCCCATGCAACAGCGCGAGGCCGCGTTGCCAGTCGAGGCCGGTCAGTGCCGCCAAGTCGGCGGCCGCTTCAGGGCTGGTCTCGGCGGTTGGCGGCATCGGCGCGCGCAGCCAGAGCGACAGGGTTGCGTAAAGCGTGTCGGGTTCGACCGGTTTGGCGATGAAATCGTTCATGCCTGCGGCGAGGCAGGTGTGACGATCTTCATTGAACGCGTTGGCGGTCATGGCGACGATGGGTACCGTGCGGCCCTTGTCGCTGGCGCGGATCATGCGGGTCGCTTCCAGGCCGTTCATTTTCGGCATTTGCATGTCCATCAAGATTAGATCGTATTCGGCGGCCGCGAATTTTGCGACAACCGCTTCGCCATCTTCCGCGCTGTCGACGCTCAGTCCGGCGGCGCGCAATAAGTCCTCGGCGACTTCGCGGTTGATGGCGTTGTCCTCGGCCAGCAAAACTCGGGCGTCGACTCGGCTGAGGTTGTTGCGGGCTTGCTCGCCATTCAGTTTTTTGGTTTCAGGCTCATGAAGGCCGCGTCCTAGGTTCAGCCAGGCCGTAAACCAAAACCGGCTGCCCAGGCCCGGCCGGCTATCGACGCCGACATCGCCACCCATCAATTCAGCCAGGCGGCGGGTAATGGTGAGTCCCAGACCGGTGCCGCCGAAGCGGCGCGTGGTCGAGGCGTCCGCCTGCTCGAACGCGTCGAATAGCTTGCCGGGATTGGTGCTGTCGATGCCGATGCCGGTGTCTTCGACTTCAAAACGTAACAAAACCCGGTCAAGGTCGGTCTTCAACAGCCGACAACGCAACGTGACGTGGCCCGTCTCGGTAAATTTGACGGCATTCCCGGCATAGTTCAGCAGGGCTTGGCGCAGCCGGGTCGGATCGCCGGACAGCGACGCCGGCACGGGATCGCATTCGATGTAAACGGCCAAACCCTTGGTTTTCGCCTTGTCGTAAATCAACGAATAGACGTGGTCGAGCAGCGCGTGTGCCGAAAACTCGGTTTGTTCCAGCGTCATTCGGCCGGATTCGACCTTGGACAGATCGAGAATGTCGTTAACAATATTCAACAGATGGTCGGCGGCGGCGTTGATCTTGGTTAAGCGCTCCGATTGGCTTGGTGTCGGTTCGGCGGCCTGCAACAAGTGGGTCAAGCCGAGAATGGCGTTCATCGGCGTCCGGATTTCGTGGCTCATATTGGCCAAGAACGCGGTTTTGGCGCGGTTGGCGGCTTCGGCGGCCAGACGTGCTCGCTCGCGTTCGCGTTCCAGGTTTTTTTGGGACGAGATGTCCCTGGAAAATCCGACCGTGCCCAGCACCCGGCCGTCGGCATCGATGACCGGGGCTCGACTGGTTTCGTGGATCGTGCCGGGTTGCCAGGGCAAATATTCTTCTATCGTTTGCCGGGCGCGCGTTTCGATGGCGCGTTGTTCCATGTGTGAATTCCGTTCGGCGATCTCGGGCGGGTAAAGTTCGGCGTCCGTTTTGCCGAGAATGTCGTCGATCGTCATGCCGCTGAAGTCGGCCAACGCGCGATTGGCGGCCAGGATATGCCCATCAATGTCTTTCAACCAGGCCAGTTGCGGTATGTTGTCGATCAGCGCTTGCAGGTAGTTGCCGGTTCGCTGTAATTCGGCGGTGCGCTCCTCGACCAGTTCTTCCAGGTTGCGGCGGTGGCGATCCAGTTCCTCCGACAGGCGTTTTTTGTCGCTGATGTCTTCCTTGATCGCCAGATAATGGCTGATCTGGCCGTTACTGCCGCGAATCGGGCTAATGCTGGCGAGTTCGACGTATTCGCTGCCGTCCTTGCGGGTATTGACGAATTCGCCCTGCCAGCAGAGCCCCTGATTCAGTGCGTGCCACAGTTCGCCAAAAACCGCCGGCGGCGTCTTGCCGGACTGCAGAATCTTGGGGTTTTTGCCGAGGACTTCCGAGCGTTCGAAGCCGGTCGCCTGCACGAAGGCTTGGTTGACGTATTCGATGTTGGCGTTGAGGTCGGTAATGACGATGCTTTCCGGGCTTTGTTCGACGGCCTGGGACAACTTGATCAATTGCAATTCGGCGTTTTTCCGCTCGGTGATGTCTTGTAGCGTGCCGTCGATACGCGTACCGTCCCGGACCGGGCGACCGGTTATTCGCAACCATTGACGGCCGGCATCGACGGCGGCGACGGCCAGTTCCAGATCGAAGTCGATGGCGCGGCGGTGGGCGTCGTCGAGGGAGCGGAGTAGGGTGGCGCGGTCGTCCGGCTCCAGCCGAGCCGACAGCATTTCCAGACTCGGCTCGGCGTTGCTTGCCAATGCCAGTATGTCGGTAACCTCGTCGGTCCAGGTCAACGCGCCGGAATCCGGCGCATAGCGCCAGCCGCCAATTTTTGCCATTGCGCCCAGCGTGCGTAGCAAGGTTTCTTTTTCGTCGAGAGTCGATTGGGTTTGCAAGCGCTCGGTCAAGTCTTCGCCGGAACTGAGCAGGCCCGTAATCTGGCCGTCGGAGTCGGTCAACAGGCTGTGGTGCCAGCGTATCGTCCGGGTTTCGCCGGTTTTGGTCAGTATCGGATATTCATCGTCCAGGTCGGTATCTTGCGCGCCGGTCAATAAACGCCGAAAGCGCGGGTAAAGGTCGCGCAGGCCCTGCGGTTGCGGGACGCAGTCCAAAAACCACTCGCGGCCGGCCAGATCGGTGCCGGCATGGCCGAGCAGCGCGCAGCCGGCCCGGTTAATCATCTTGACGCGGCCTTCCGGATCCAGTGCCAGCATCAAGGTTTGCACCGTATCCAAATAGCGTTGGTTGCGGTCGTGCGCCTGGCGGAGTTCGTCCTGGCTGCGTTTCAGTTCGGTGACGTCCCTGGCGATGCCGAACAGGCCGACGATTCGGCCGTCGTCGGCCAGCAGTGGGCCCTTGGTCGTCATGAACGTCGCTTCGCCGTTATGGGTGGGCAGGCGTTCGGTAACCGTGATCCGCTGTCCGTCGTCGAGAATTGAGCGGTCATTGGCTTTAAGCTCGGCGATCCGGTCCGCCGGAAAAATCGACGAGTCGTCGCGGCCGATCACTTCCGCCGCGCTTTTGCCGGTAATGCGCTCCGCCGCGCGGTTGAAGAGCAGGTAGCGGCCTTGGCGATCCTTGGCAAAGATGGCGTCGCTGGAGCCGTTGGCGATTGCGTCCAGCAATTGCAGCGAGCGCAACTTGGCTTCGCGCTCGCGCTCGGCGGCGCGGCGGCCGCTTTGATCCGAGAACGTCAGCACCGCGCCTAGGCATTCTCCGTGGGTGCCGCGAATCGGTGCGCAACAGAGCCGGATTGGTCGGTCCCCGCCGTTTGGACTGAGTAGCAACCAGTCGCCGTTGTCGGCTACGGCGCTACTACCGGTCAACATCGGCGTTAAGTCCAGCGCGTTCCGGCCTGACTCGGCGACGATGGTCATGATCG
>NZ_JBYMAP010000015.1:0-29748 GCF_057766305.1 Methylomonas sp. BG-2
GCATTAGCAGCTTTCGGCAGGATAGGACTGCTGCGGTGTAGCAACCAGCGCCAGTACATGCCCTTGCTTCGTTATAGAGAGTTTCAGTGTCGGGGTCGGGAATGTCTTGGACTGCTTCGCCAAACACTACGCCAGGGGTTTGCTTCCCCCCCTGGGTTTGATCGAAGAGGGACGGACGTGTGCACTGGTGACAGACGTAGAGATGTGCAACTGTTTGGCTGGAGTTATCTTGGGCATGCCATCCCTTTTCCGATGCGACCGATGCGCCACAGTACCCACATGTATAGCTTCGCGAAGGAACTGCGCCAGCGCTTTGCCAGTTAAGTCGTTGCATTCGCTAATCCTCCGGCAGGTGAGATTGCTGAAACATAACTATTGATTATCAGGCAAATCTGCCTGCATAAGTTGATATTAACCGCCTTTTCAGGCACTTTTGCTTGCGTATCCGGAAAAGTAGGCATGTTTGCCTCGATAACTTGATATTAGCCGGTAAATCAGGCAATCTTGCCTGCGTATTGAATTCGCCGCTGACTTTATCAGGTAGGTGTTTTATGTCAAGCACCAAAGCGCCAAGCTTGTTGGACGACGTGCGTCGGGTCATGCGGCTGAAACACTATTCCTTGCATACCGAACGCAGTTATTGCGATTGGATGAAGCAGTTCGTCAAGTTTCACCGGATGATGAACGGCTGGCTTTGATCGAGGACAGCGAGGCCAAGATAGAAGCGGTTTTATCTCACTTAGCGACCCAGAACCAAGCTATGAATGCCTTGGTGTTTTTATACCTGCATATCCTGAATAAACCGTCAAACAAGTCACCGACCGCCTACTCGATTGAGATTGGATGGTAATCGAGGCTCATGTCATGGCCGAGCTTCAGCGATCATCGGCGGCCTATTTCAATGGTCTATAAACCCAAAAAGAGCAGTTGGGCCTCGAAAAATCCCATCCGCCCTGAGCCCTTCGGCTACGCTCAGGAGAGCCCTGTCGACGGGTGAGCGGGATTTTTCAATCACCCAACAGCTGGACAGGTTATAGGCCGTCCATGCTTCGACGTTGCTCAGCACGAACGGCCTATAACACATCAACTGCATTTTTTAGGATAAACCGGTTTTAGTCGGCTACCATCGCCCGATTGCACCCATCGCTGACTCCGTAACCAAGAACGCCGGTTAGCGCGCATCTCTTGCCTATATTCCTGTTCGAATAATACCGATTACCAGCCAACGCTTGGCACTCGCATACTATCCAAAGCCTGTTAATTGTCTAGTAAATAATCTAGCGCGTGTTTCTGAAATTAGCCTACGCTTTTCTTCTGCGGACTATCCCATCGTCCGCGGTATCAGCCACGCGAAAAGGAGATAACCATGAGCCAACATTTGATTTCTTTAAGCCTTTCCGATAACGATTTGGCGGAGATAGATACCGCCTTGAAAGTGTTAGAAGACCGCCTGGCCGGCTTCCTGGTGTTAAGCCCGGAAGAACGCCGCGCCATCCCCAAGATGGGCGATAAAACCGAAGCCTTCTGCCGCCAGACGCTGTTGGTGTCCAGCCAAAATAGCTCAGCTATTCCGCCCGGTCTGGATATCGCCGAAGCACAAGCCGATATGGCGACGCTCGATAAACTCCGCCCGCGCCTGCATCGGCTGCGCGATTTGTTGAGCAGAGCCGAAGATACCGACATGGCATTGGGCAGCGATATTTACAGTTTCAGTTTGGATGCTTACGCCTCGTTGAAAATCGCCGGCAAGGGCGCGGGCTTGGAAACGCTGCGGCAGGCCATGTCGGTTCGATTTCATCGCGGTACCAAGGCAAAAACCTAAGCCGGCCAGCCTGCCGATTTTGCAAGCTAACGCTCATGAAGACTTGGCATCATCCCGGCAAATGAAATGCCGTTTCGTGGGAGCGACGCATCGTCGCTATGGTGCGTCGCTCCCACCATGACTTTCAGCGTAAACGCATCAACAACCCGATTCGGCCTTCCGGTCCAGCGGCTAAATTCAATCCCATGGTCGCATCAATAAACCTAAAACGCGCAGTTGGGCGATGAAAAATCCGGTTCGTCCTGAGTTCATCGAAGGGCGAGCGGGATTTTTCAATCACCCGGAGGGTGAGTGTGTTGCAAGCCGTCCGCGCTTCGACAAGGCTCTCCCGAGCGTAGCCGAAGGGCTCGGCACGAACGGCCCGCAACACACGCCAACGGCTCTTGTTAGAATAAAGAGGCTGTCGTAAAAGCCCCTCACCTTGCGGGAAAGGGGTTGCGGCGTGGGGAAATTGCAAGATAAGGCATTGATTTTTATCCCCTCACCCTGCCCTCTCCCGCGAGGAGAGGGTTCTATTTTGATTTTTACGACGGCCTCAATCAAGACGAAGCTCGCAAGCGTTGCCGCTAATGTCGCAAGCTTATTTTCTGCTTTCGCAAAGCTCCTAGCCTTGCCCGCAAGGCAAATAACTTTGCGGGCAAGGCAATTTTCTAAAGCCGCAAGCCTAAAAAGCTTGCGCGCAAGGCTTTTAACTGAAACCGCAAGCTTATTTGGCTTGCCCGCAAGCAAAAATGGTTTGCGCGCAAGGAAAAAAGCCTTGCCCGCAAGGAAAATAAGCTTGCGCGCAGGGCTAATTTGCTTGCGGGCAAGGTTCGTAAGCTTGCGAATCCGGCAAGGCATAGATCATTCCGACCCAGTACGTTTGTACCGGTACGAATGCGTTATTGCCTGAAACCGCCAAACTGCGCCAGCATGCCTCGGGTGTTTAATCGGCGGGAAAAACCATGGCGGAAGATAGAAAACCCGAAAGCGGCGGATACGGTTCGCCGTTGCCCATTGCATTGATCGTGACGATGCTGGCGAGTTTGTTGATCGGCCATTCCCTGCCCTATCAGGACGAAAGGCCGTCCGCCGAACCGCTAAAATCCAGCCATCCGTCATTGCAGAATATCGACGCCCGGTTGTGGCAAGATCCGTTTTCCACGGTCGAAAACGCCGCCGGCAGCGCCGGCAAGCCCGCCGCCGAAGCCAAATCGTTAGCGCTGTTTGTAGACGGCCGTCCCGCCAATGTTGAAATTCGGCCATCGCCGGCCTCGCCGCACGCGTCAGAAAACAAATCCATCGTTCCGGATGCTTTGAAGCACTCGAATCAGGCGATCACGGTGATGGCGGTCACCTTGCCGGGCGGCCCGTATCCGGAAGAAGCCGAGCAGCGCATGCGCCGCCGCTATGCCGTGCTATCCGGCTTGGCCAATCAAGATTGGATACCGAGCGACGAACAACACCTCGGCGTGTTCGAGCCGAACCAAGACGATCTGCAAAAAAAAGTCCCGTTCGAATGGTGGCTGCCGAGCGACGGCAACCCAAATACGCCTATCCTGGTGCTGTGGCTGGATGAAGCCAGCCTGACCGAAACCCCGCTTGCGAAAATCAACCGCTTGCTGAAACAAGTCGTGCCCGAGCAAGACCAAGTCAACTATCGGGTGATCGGCCCCAACAGTTCGGCGACTTTAGACACGATGCTGGCGGAAATCGAAAGCGCGGCATTCGCGCTTCCTCCCTGCCCGGCATCGTCCAAACTCGGGGATAGCGCCGATTGCCGACTCGACATCGGTTTTTACGCGGCGGCGGCCACCGCCGCCGACTTCGAATTGAGCAGTCTCTGCAACATGGAAAGCCAGCGTTGCCTGGAAAAACGTTTCAGCGCCAAAGGCATCCGCTTGCTGCGTACCACGTCCAGCGATTACGACTTGATGAAGGCCTTGGCCGGCGAATTGGCGTTGCGGCGCATCAGCGCCGACGCCCATATCGTCATCTTGTCGGAGTGGGATACGTTTTACGGCCGGGCGATGCGCGATACCTTCATGAAAACCTGGCCGGTCAAACCCAAGACGACGCCGACCGACAGCCCATGCGACCAGAACACCCTCCATAGCTACCGCTATATGCGTGGCCTGGACGGCAAATTGCCGAAATCCGCCGATAAAGGCGCGGATACCAAGACATCCGCCGCCGGCAAGGACAAGCCCGCCGAAAACACCCATATCGAAACGCCCGAAGGCCAAAGCCAAAAAGACTATTTGCGGCGGCTGGCCAGCAATATCGCCGAACTGGACGCCTGCTTGATCCAGAGCCGCCCCGACGGCGGGATCGCCGCGATCGGCATTTTGGGTTCGGACGTTTACGACAAGTTGCTGATCTTACAGGCCTTGCGCCAGTACTTCCCGCATACCTTGTTTTTTACCACCGACTTGGATGCGATCTACAACCACCCCAGCAAATGGCCGCAAACCCATAATCTGTTGGTGGCGGCGCCCTATGGCCTGAATCTGCATGATAAATGGCAAGGCAGCATCCCGCCGTTTCGCGACAATTATCAGACCGCGCTGTTTCTGTCCGCGCAACTGGCGCTAAAAAACCCGCCGCCGCCGTGGAATCCATTGATCCCAACGCTCTTTGAAATCGGCCGCAGCCGGGCGATTCCGCTGGCGGTGGCACGCTGCGAATTCTCGCGCGGTATTTCGCCCAATCCCGAGCATTGCAGTTGGCCGAACTGGCGGCAAGCCGATCAAGACATCCAACCGGCCGTCAAATCGAGCCGTTTTAATTTCGAATTCAAAAACGTGTTGTTTTTAAGCCTTAGCTTGCTCTGCATGGCCTGCCTGGTCAGTTGGCAAATTCGCAAAGTGGTTTTGTCGGCGGTGTGCCGGGTGTTCGACAGCGGCCTGACGGCCTTGATCGCCACGGCAACGGCGCTATCGGCGCTGGGCCTATTTGTGCTGTTCAATCAATATCTCGCCAGCCCGCTGGCGGAACCGTTTTACTGGCTGGAAGGTGCCAGCATCTGGCCAACCGAGGGTCTGCGCTTGCTGGCCTACCTCGGTGCGGTTAGCTTTTTTTGCTGGGGACAACGCCGGCTTAGCAAAATGCGCCTGACCATTTCCGAAACCTTCGGCTTACCCTACCAAGCCGACGCTTCGATCAAGGAATGCAAGCTGATGTTCGTCGGCAGTTGGGATGCGGCGGAGCGTCGCCCCCTGCCCCGCCGTTGGGATAAGCTTCGCCGACTGTTGACGCGGCGGGTGCCGCCGTTCGCCGACTGGCTGGTGAAAGATGCGTTGCTGATCGCGGTTCTGGTCTGGTTGATTTACTACTACTCGCAAACCTGCGTGCCGCAAGCGCCGATCGCGCTGCCGCCGCAAACCCGGCTCTACCTGGGCCTATCCATGTTTAGCTTTGTCGGCTTGACCCTGTTTGTGATGAAATCCGCCCGCGCGGTCAGCACCCGCCTCGGCGCGGACCCGATCCAGCGCAAACTCGCGCCGCCGCCGACGGCCACCGACCGGCTCTGGCAAAGCTATCTGGGTTATCTGGACAACACCAAATTGGGCATACCCGGCAGCCTGCTGCGGGTATTGATTCATAGCCTGGCCTTCATCGTCGTCGCCGGCATTACGATGCGCTTTGGACATGTTCCGAATATTCCTGCGCGCGGCACCTCGGTCGTCGCGGTCAATGCCGCCTTGTTACTGTTATCGGTCGTTTCCACCGTGATGTTGACCATGTGGGTGGTGGAACACGCGCGGCTATGCGAGCGCTTGATCGGCAATCTGACCCAACAGGCTAATGGCTGGAACCCGTTGGCGTTACGGTATGCCCATGCCAACGCGGTCGCCGAACCCTGCGTTTCGGAATGGTTGAAAATTCAATTGGTCAAGGAACTGACCAAGGCCCTGCAACCGCTGATTTGGGGCCCGGTCGCGGTGATTGGCCTGATGGTGTTGGCCCGCAGTCCGGCCATCGACGACTGGAATTTGCCCTGGGGCTTGCGCGCGGTGTTTATCCTGATGTTTATTTATGCGTTTTCGGCGGAATGGCTGTTGCAGCGCGGCGCCAGAACCACCCGGCGGCGGGCCATCGAGCAATGGAGCTTTAAGGTCAGGGAATTGCGGCACGCGGGAAATACGACCGGCGCGGACATCGACCGGATAGAGTCCGAAATCGAAAGCGCCCGCGCCCTGCGCGAGGGTGCCTTCCGCCCCTGGTACGAATGGCCCTTGCTGCAAGCCTTCGGCGGCACCGGCGCGCTACTGGTATTGTTTCAACAACTGTCGGAGTATTGGACGCTGGCGCAGTACTAAACATGCGCCGCAACGAATGGCAGTCGGGCCGGCCCAAGATGGCGCTGGGCAAAACCAGACTGGTTTGAGTTAGGCGCCGCCGGATAAGCAGCCGCAAAGCGCGCGAAAAATGCCGGGACCGGCATCAGCTTGAGCCGGCCCCGTGCACCGCCGAGGGCCGGCAACCGAGAAACCAATTTCCAAATAGACTGAGTTGCGGAGCCGTGCCTGATTCAAATGATCGATGCTTCAGATCTTGCCGCGCCGGGAGCGCGACGCTAAACCGAGACCGCCGATCGCCGAAACAAACAACCACGCGGCGCCGGGGATCGGTACCGCCGAGGCATAGAGCTGGCTGGCGGACAAACTGTTGCCGTTTTGTAATACCGTCAGCCCGGTAACACCGCCGTCCTCGAATGCCAGAACCTTGAAGGCATAAAGGCCACTATTGGTGAATTCGACATTGGCGGAACCGCCGCTGAGGCTGTGGTCGCCATCGGCGTCGATCACGGTGGCGCCGCCGATCTGCAATCTCGCGCCGTCGTCGGATGTCAGGCTGAATTGGTAGGACCCCGCCGTGGCTATCGCGAGGTAACCGGTTAGCACCAGGCCGTGGTTAGAAAGATTGCCGACGCTATTCGGCGATAGATTGACGGCGTTACCGCCAAGATATTGCGCCAGTGTCGAGTCGTCGCCGATGGTCGTATCGCAAGTTGGGAAGCAAATCGAAGTCGCGGTAAAGGTGGCCGCCGGACCGCTGCTCTGACCGATCAGCGTTTCGGTATTGGCCAGATTTCCTGGCCATGAATTTAAAGCATAGTAACTGCCGCTCAAACCGCTACCAGCAAGGCTGGGTAGCGTGATCGAGCTGGTTAACACCACGTCGGCGCGGGCGGAACCGATACCGGCCAATAAACCGAACAGCAAACCAGAACCAGCAAACAGAGTTTTCATGAATTTTCTCCTTAGACCAAGAGGACGAGGCAAACGATTTGCTCGCAAAAACCGGTGACCCTACCGGGCGCTTATTTGTAACACCATTGGCATGGTTATTACTACTTAGTTACTCTGAAAGCCATTGGGCCAATTGCGGATATACCGGAAATTGCGAGGTAAGGTACTGATCGTTACCCCCCTCACCCTGCCCTCTCCCGCGAGGAGAGGGTTCTGTATTGACTGTTACCACAGCCGTCGGCCGAAGGTTTGCTCGGCGCTTCGCTATGCTTTGCAGTAAGACGGTATCCAACTGCGGGCTCTCATGTACTCCGGCAAATCGTTGTAATCAAAGCTTTCGCCGTGCTTAATCATTTGCTCGACGTCGAATAACAACGCCACTTCGGGAATGTCGTTGAAAAACAGTTTGTAAAACGGTTTCACCAACAGCCGGGATATCCGAATCCCGATCGGACCGATAAAGTTGCGGCGCTGGCCCACATGGGCGATCTCGTCGATTGTAATTTCGTCCAGCAAAGCCTTTAAACGGTCCCGCACTTCCGGCTCTTCGGCCAGCACGTCATCGAACAGGCGGTGTAAGTGGCAATAGTAAGTCACGCCCATCAGTTCGGTGACGAAGGCCGGAGTATCCATTAAATAGCCGGGCAATTTCGGAAACTGGCGATAAAACCATTCCTTGCCGGGGCTCAAAGGCGCCCATTCCACGCGGTCCAGACCGCAAGTCTTGAGCATTTCGTCGAACAAGCGCCAATGGCAAAACTCCTCGGCCAAATGCACCCGGCTGATTTTATCCTCGACACTGTGCGAATCGGCCATCGTCGGCACCACTTCCCAGGCCGCTTTGATACCGACCCATTCATGTCGGGCAAATTTGTAAATGCTCGTCAGCATCAACGTGAGTTTATCCAAGGCGCGGGGATCGTCGTGCATGGTCACATAGTTGCGGTAAAACGCTTCCGGATTGGACAAAGGCTTGCGCAAGCTGACCGGATGCTGTTGAAAATACCGTAAGCGAGCGCGCTTTTTGGCTAGATCGCGCTCCGCTTCCAATAATTCCCCGCCGTGTTGCTGGGTAAACGTCCAATAATGGTCAAAATTATCCAGCCGTTCCTGCCTGGTCGCCGCGGAAAAGACAGAACGGTATTGGCTTGATGAGGCCATGGGGTGATTCTCCTGATTGAGGGGGGACGAGCCGAACATCGCCGGTTTAAAGTCGTTATCGTTAAACTGATTGCTTGGAGCGGGTGGCGAACCGAGCGCAACGATGGCTTCGGTGCCTTTCGGAACCGATTTCCCAAAGCATGCGCCAAACAGCTGATTCAGGGTATTCTCCAGTCCATATCCGGCGGGATCGCTTTGCTGGCGGCTGGACGTTCGGTTTAGCGGGTCCAACACGTGTTACGGTCCTTGGGTTTGGCCAATTCGAGTTGGCAAGGCAAAGTCCGCGCGCGGACCGTGAAGTCACGCGCTTCAGGAAGATGGACAGTCGAGTTTCGAATTTCGTTCCGTTTAATCTACGCCGTGAGATTTTGTGCGGCGCCGGGTCGCGGACATTTCGACTGGGTAACGGCAGGGCGACGACAAGGATACACGAAGCGAGCGGCGATGGCGCGGCTTGGTTGGTTCAAGCATTTTTCGGTGAGCCTAGTCCTTCTTTGTCAGACTAGAAGATAAACCTAAAAAATGCAGTTGGTGTGTTATAGGCCGTTCGTGCTGAGCAACGTCGAAGCATGGACGGCCTATAACCTGTCCACCTGTTGGGTGACTGAAAAATCCCGCTCACCCTTCGACAGGGCTCTCCTGAAGGTAACCGGAGGGCTCAACACGAACGGGATTTTTCGAGGCTCAACTGCGCTTTTCAGGATAAAACGTCGTGCCCACCGGGAAGCGGGCATCCGCTGCAGCGGATGGCGAGTTTCCAACCCTCCAGGGTCGCTAGATTCCGGCAATCCATGCCGGAATGACCGCTTTGGGGAGGTGAAACGCAAAACCCGATAACGTAGAACTCGCATGCAAACCTTTGAGCATCGCCTATGAAACAAGACCCTACCCTAACCAAAACCCCAGCCGAGCAAGCCGCTTGGTGGCTAGCCCCCAGCGCCAGGGACGCCAAGCCATTGGGCTTGTCGTCGGTCGAAGCCAGCGCCAAATTGATCGAAATCGGGCCCAACCTGTTCCGGGATCGCCAGCGGCAAGCGCTGTTGCTGCAATTTCTGTCGCGTTTCAAGAATCCACTGGTGATTCTGCTGCTGGTAGCCAGTGCGATTTCGGCGTTCACCGGCGAGATCACCGATTTCGTGATCATCAGCGTCATGGTACTGTCCAGCGTCACCTTGGATTTTGTCCAGGAACACCGGGCCGGCGAAGCCGCGGAAAGCCTGCGCCAGTCAGTCTCGGTCAAAGCCAGACTGATACGCGACGGCATGCCTATCGATGTACCGGTGACCGAAGTGGTGCCCGGCGACATCGCCCTGCTCAGCGCCGGCGACATGGTGCCGGCGGACGGCTTGATCATCGAAGCCCGCGATCTGTTCGTCAAGCAAGCCCTGCTGACCGGTGAATCCTACCCGATCGAAAAACGTCCGGGCCAATTGGCCGCCGACGCCTCCGACCTGCAGGAGGCCAGCAATGCGGTATTCATGGGCACGACCGTCATCAGCGGTAGTGCCAAAATGTGCGTCGTCAAAACCGGCACCGCCACCGCGATCGGGGCGATTGCCGACAGTCTGACCCGGCAACCGCCGCCAACCGCCTTCGAGATAGGCACCCACCGCTTCGGCCTGTTGATCATGCGCCTGACGGTACTGCTAGTGCTATTCGTGTTGCTGGTTAACGCGTTGCTGGGCAAACCCTGGCTGGAATCCTTTCTGTTTGCGGTAGCGCTGGCGGTTGGCTTGACGCCGGAACTGCTGCCGATGGTGGTGTCGGTCACGCTGTCGCGCGGCGCTCTGCATATGGCGGAGAAACGGGTGATCGTCAAACGGCTGGCGGCGATTCAAAATCTGGGTTCGATGGACGTGCTGTGCACCGACAAGACCGGCACCTTGACCGAAGCCAAAATCCGACTGGAACAACATGTCGATCCGCAAGGCCGGCCCAGCCAACGGGTGCTGGAACTCGCCTATCTGAACAGCTTCTTCGAAACCGGCTTGAAAAGCCCGCTGGACGAGGCGATTTTGGCCCATCAGAACATCGATGTCGGTGCCTGGCAAAAGATCGACGAAGTGCCGTTCGATTTCGAGCGGCGGCGGGTGTCGGTGTTGCTGGATAAAGGTAACGGCCGCTTGCTGGTGGTGAAAGGCGCCGCCGAGGAAATCATTACCCTCTGCACCCGCTACGAACAACAAGGCAGCAACGCCCAACTACCGCTCGATCCGGCAAGTCGCGCCCGCATCCACGAACAACACAATGCGCTGGAACGCGAAGGTTTCCGGGTATTGGGGATCGCTTGGCGCGAAGTACCGCTGGATCATCCGCACGCGGTGGTCGACGACGAAAGCGAGTTGATATTCGCCGGTTTCGCCGGCTTTCTCGACCCGCCCAAAGCCAGCGCGGGCGCAGCGCTGAGCGCGTTGCAAGACAGCGGCGTCGCGGTGAAAATCGTCACCGGCGATAGCGATTTAGTGACAAGGCATGTCTGCGCTCAATTAAATATTCCGGTGCTCGGCGTGTTGACCGGCAAGGACATCGCCGATATGGACGACCACGCCTTGCGCATCCGCGTCGAAAAAGCCAATTTGTTCTGTCGGGTAAACCCCTCTCAAAAAGACCGGGTAATTCGGGCGCTAAAATCCCGAGGCCATGTGGTCGGCTATCTGGGCGACGGCATCAACGACGCGCCGTCGTTGCATTCGGCGGATGTCGGTTTGTCGGTGGATTCGGCGGTAGACGTGGCCAAGGAAGCGGCCGACATGATCTTGCTGGACCAGGATTTGCAGGTGCTGCACGACGGCGTACTGGAAGGCCGCCGCACTTTCGGCAATATTTTGAAGTACATCATGATGGGTACCAGCTCCAATTTCGGCAACATGTTCAGCATGGCCGGCGCCGCGCTATTCCTCCCCTTCCTGCCGATGCTGCCGCCCCAGATTTTGCTCAACAACATTCTGTACGACATCTCCGAAGTGCCGATTCCGTTGGATCAGGTCGATCCGGAAGAACTGCGCCAACCTCGGGTTCTGGACATGAACTTCATCCGCAATTTCATGTTGATGATCGGCCCGATCAGTTCCGCATTCGATTTCCTGACGTTTTGCATTTTGTTAACGGTATTAAAAGCCGACGAAGCATTATTCCAAACCGGCTGGTTCGTCGAATCGCTGTGCACTCAAGTCCTGGTAATCTTCATCATCCGCACCCGAGGCAATCCGTTCAAAAGTCGGGCACATCCGGTACTGGTTGCCACGTCGCTATCGATCGCGCTAATCGGCGCCGTTCTGCCGTTTACGCCGCTAGGCCGATATTTCGGCTTCGTGCCGCCGCCCGGCCAGTTTTATTTGATCCTGACGGTCATGGCGGTGGCCTATTTGCTGGTGGTAGAGCTCGCCAAACAAGGTTTTTATCGCTGGCATGCAAAATACCGCAAGTCGCTCCGCCACCGTTGCCGGTGATGCCGCCAATAGGTTGGTACCGTCGTCGCCGGCATACAACTGGTAAGGCAGGCTCCGAAGCGGGCTAAATGTCGCGGCGTCGATGCTTGGGCGCGTCAGAACATCCAATCCAACGCCCCAAGCTTGGCGAGAACAGAAGCCACCGCCAGCCGGACCGACGAGGTCGGCCCCTAAAAGCTACGTTTGGCGCATTGCAGCTTCTTCAGGACGGCGGCCAATCGGTCGATTTCATCGTAGGTGTTGTAAAACGCCAGCGACGGCCTTACCGTGGCTTCCAAGCCGAAGCGACGCAGGATGGGTTGAGCGCAATGATGGCCGGAGCGGACCGCGATACCGGCTTCGTTGAGCGCCTTGCCAACATCTTGAGTCGAATGCCCGGCCATCACGAAGGACAGCACGCTGGTTTTGTCGGGCGCGGTGCCGATCAGGCGCACGCCGGGAATCGCCCGCAAAATGTGCATGCCGTATTCCAGCAACTCGTGCTCGTAGCGGGCGACATTCTCGATGCCGATTCGGCTCAAATAATCCAGCGCGGCGCCCAAGCCCACCGCATCGGCGATGTTGCCGGTACCGGCTTCGAATTTGGCCGGCGCGGGTTGATACACGGTTTTCTCGAACGTCACGTCTTCGATCATGTTGCCGCCGCCTTGCCAGGGCTGGGTGACCGCCAACAGTTCCGGTTTGCCGTACAACACGCCGATGCCGGTCGGGCCAAAGATCTTGTGGCCGGAAAACACCAACCAATCGCAATCCAGGCTTTGTACATCCACCCGTAAATGCGACACCGATTGCGCGCCGTCCAACAACACCTTGGCGCCGGCCTGATGAGCCAAGGCTATCATTTCCGCCGCCGGTGTTACGGTGCCCAAGGCGTTGGAGACCTGGGTAAACGAAACCAGCTTGGTTTTGGCATTCAGCAATTTTTGGTACTCGGCCAAAATCACCTGACCGTCGTCGTCGACCGGAATTACCCGCAACACCGCGCCGGTTTCCTGGCAAAGTTGCTGCCACGGCACAATGTTGGCGTGATGCTCCAGCCAGCTGATGACAATCTCGTCGCCTTGGCCGATAAATTGCCGGCCCCAGCTTTGCGCGACCAGATTGATCGCCTCGGTGGAACCGCGCACGAACACGATATCGTCGGCCGACGACGCATTGATGAAACGCGCCACGGTCGCGCGCGCGCCTTCGTAGGCGTCGGTGGCCCGCGCCGCCAGTTCATGCGCGGCGCGGTGGATATTGGAGTTCTCGTGACGATAAAACTCGGATATCCGGTCGATCACGCATTGCGGCTTTTGCGTGGTCGCGGCGTTATCGAGCCAGGCCAGCGGATAGCCGTTGACGCGTTCCGCGAGGATTGGAAAATCCTTGCGCACTGCATGCACGTCGAAAGGCGGATGCGCGTTACCGAGCGAGGTCAAATCGGCATGTCTGCCCAATGCCGCCAAATCGTGCAAGAAATAGAACGACGAAGCCGCTGCCGGCGGCTTGGAACCCACCAAGTTGCCTGGCTTGGCGGCCAAGGCTTGTTTCAGTTCCGCTTCGCCGGGCAGGCCAAAGCTACGCGACACCAAGCCCGACAGCGCATTTTGGTCGATACCGGGCAGCCGATCGAAACCGGAGGCTACGTTTGCGGCCGGCGCCAACGTGGCTGCCGAATGCGGGACATTGTCGATCGCATCGCTATAGTGCTCGCCAAACGCGGCCGCACTCGGCGCCGTGGGCACGAAACCGTCGTCGATGCCCGGACGGCGGTTAAAGCCGGCCGGCACCGAATGAAACGACGGCGCTGCCGCCGCCGCTGATGGCGGCACGTTGTCGATGGCTGCGCCGTCGGTCGTCGGCGTAGCGCTGAAGTACAGATTGGCCAAGCGGGTCAGTTCCGCCGTATCCGGCAAGCCGGCCGGCACCGGGCCGCCGTTCAGCGCTTGTTGCGTGAGCCCGGCCAGGTCCGAATTAGGCGTAGTCATAGTAATTGTCCACTTCGACGTTTTCGAGCACGCCGATCGCGTCGTCGGTCAGTATCGCCAGCGAGCAATACAACGAGACCAGATACGACGCGATCGCCTTGTGGTTGATACCCATGAAGCGGACCGACAAGCCCATGCTGAGTTCGTCGGTCAGGTTCGGTTGATACAAACCGACCACGCCTTGACGGCTTTCACCGGTCCGCAGCAGTAATATGTTGGTTTTACCGTTGACGATTTTCAGCTTGTCGGTCGGGATTAACGGCAATCCGCGCCAGGTGATGAATTGCGACCCGAACAGGGACAAGGTCGGCGGCGGCGTGCCGCGGCGGGTGGCTTCGCGGCCGAACGCGGCAATCGCTCGCGGATGAGCCAGAAAGAACGCCGGTTCCTTCCAGACCCGGGCGATCAGTTCGTCCAAATCGTCCGGCGTCGGCGATCCCTTGCGGGTTTTGACTTTTTGCGACTCGACCACGTTGTTCAACAGACCGTATTCGGTATTGTTGATTAACTCGCTCTCCTGACGCTCCTTGACGGTTTCGATGGTCAGACGCAATTGCTCGTGAATTTGATTGTGCGGGCTGCTATACAAGTCGGCGACGCGAGTATGTACGTCCAGCACCGTGTTCACCGCGTTCAAGCGGTATTCGCGGCCCCACTCTTCGTAATCGACGAAGGTTTGCGGCAGCACCTTCTCGTCCAGGCTGGAACAATCGACGGCGATGCTGGTTTCGCTTTTGACTTTGTTGACTCGGTAAATACCCGCTTCGACCGGGATCCAAGGCAACAGATGAACCAGCCAACGAGGCGTGATCGTGCCCATCATAGGCACGGTTTTGGTAGCGTTCGATAAGGTACGCGCGGCGACGTCGCCTAGCGCGGTATGGGCTTGATGAATGTCCGACATAAAATTCCCTTGAAGTTCTGGTTGATGGCTTGGAGTAGGTCTATCGCTCGGGCCGAACTTTCGTCGGGCATAAAAAAAGCCAATGGCTCTGACGAGCGCATTGGCTTCCGGCGGTCCGGTCAGCGATTGACTTAAATCCAAGATACCGATTGCGGAGCAACCCTGTCAATACTGGCAGGTCGGCGGCGCAATTTACTTATGTCCATTCGCGATATGAATATCTAAAAATATCGTATACCTTGATTCGAGCAGCGTTGCGCTAACAAAGAAACCGAGCTAGGACTTTGTTATTAAACAGTTATTTTTTTGCTGCGGCTGCTTCGCGCTCGCCAGTGGCGGGCTGTATGATATTTTTCGAAGAAAGTTTGGCCGGCGTATCGGCTATTGGCTCAATTCCCCGACCTGAATCTGAGCAACTTCAAAATATTTTTTGAATTTCAATCGGTTGCCCGAACTCACTCAAATCCCCGCGCCGGACTCGTACATTTCACTGCGAACTTGCGCCTGACTGACCTGGCTGCCGGGAGGCACGCTGTGGGTAAGCCAAACATTGCCACCGATCGTCGAACCCCGACCTATCGTAATCCGGCCCAAAATGGTCGCGCCGGCGTAAACCACCACATCGTCCTCGACGATAGGATGACGGGCGTTACCCTTGACCAACATGCCGTTTTCATCCGTGGCAAAGCGCTTGGCGCCCAGCGTGACCGCCTGATACAGACGCACGCGCCGGCCGATGATCGCGGTTTCGCCAATCACGACGCCGGTACCGTGGTCGATAAAAAAACTGTCGGCGATTTGGGCGCCGGGATGAATGTCGATGCCGGTGGCCGAATGCGCGATTTCGCTGACGATGCGCGCCACCAGCGGCAAGCCCAAGCCGTACAACAGATGGGCCACCCGATGATGTATCACGGCGGTGATGCCGGGATAACAGGCCAGCACTTCGTCAGGACAACGGGCCGCGGGATCGCCTTCGTAGGCGGCGCGGATATCGCTATCGATCAGCAATCTGACGCTGGGCAGTTTGGCGGCAAACTCGCGAGTCAGCTCGCTTGCCCGCCGCCAAACATCTATGCTTTCGCCGTTTTGCTCGGCGACGAATTGCAATTCCAACGCAATCTGCCGGCTTAAATCCCGCAGCAGGCTATCCAGGGTCTGACCGACGAAATAATCGATGCCTTCATCGGTCAGGTCCGGGCGGCCGAGACGATTGGGGAACAAGACCGCCCCCAATTGTTCGACGACTTGCGCCAACACCTTGCGGGCCGGCAATTTCGGCGGATGTTCGCGGCGATGGCGTTCCTCGAGCGAATGCAAACGTATCGCCCGCAGTTCCGCGACCAGATCATCAATGCCCCAAAACGGAGAGGCAACCGCCAACGCCGCTTCGTTCATAGTGCCGAGCCTTGGGCGTCGAACAAACCTTCGAACAGCGCCGAACTCAGATAGCGTTCGCCGGAATCCGGCAAGACCACGACGACGGTCTTGCCGACGTTTTCCGGCTGTTTGGCAACTCTGACCGCCACCGCCACCGCCGCGCCGCAGGAAATACCGGCCAGGATGCCTTCCTCCCTGGCCAAGCGGCGGGCGTAGTCGATGGCTTCGTCGTTGCTGACCAACTCGATCTGATCCACCAACGACAAATCCAGAACGTCCGGCACAAAGCCGGCGCCTATGCCCTGGATTTTGTGCGGTGCCGGTTGCAATTCCTGTCCGGCGCGGAATTGAGTCAGAATCGGACTGGCTTCCGGCTCGACCGCCACGGTGTGAATGGGCTTGCCCTGCTTTAACTTGATGTAGCGCGATACGCCGGTGATCGTGCCGCCGGTACCGACGCCGGACACGAAAATGTCGATGGCGCCGTCGCTGTCGTTCCAGATTTCCGGGCCGGTGGTCAGTTCGTGGATTTCCGGGTTGGCGGGGTTTTTAAACTGCTGTAACAACACATAACGCTCCGGTTCCGAGGCAGCGATTTCCTCGGCCTTCGCAATCGCGCCCTTCATGCCTTTGGCACCTTCGGTCAAAATCAGTTTGGCACCGTAGGCCACCAACAATTTGCGACGTTCCAGACTCATGGTTTCCGGCATCGTCAATGTCAACGGAATACCGCGCGCCGCCGCGACGAAGGCCAGCGCGATACCGGTGTTGCCGCTGGTCGGTTCGATGATTTCCTTACCCTGGCCTAAAACGCCGCGGCGCTGAGCATCGTTAATCATTGCCGCGCCGATCCTGCATTTCACCGAATAAGCCGGGTTGCGCCCTTCGACCTTAGCCAGCAAGGTCACCGGCGCGCCGTCGGCGATGCGGTTCAAACGCACCAGCGGCGTGTTGCCGATGGACTGCGAGTTGTCGGGATACCAATGTGCCATGTTTAAATCCTTGAAATTTAGATACAAAAAAGCCAGCGGCCCCGTGCGGGACGCACTGGCTTCCGGCGGTCCGGTCAGCGTAACGTGACTTGCCGGTTAACTTAAGGCGGCGGGCGACAGCTTGTCAAGAAAAATTGCTAATAAAAACCGTCGCTTATCGAATATTTCGATGATATGTTCTAATTTTGGCATGATCCGGCGGCGCGATTATCCTATTTGCGGGTGTAGCGATGCTTGACGCCGGCCGGGAAATACTCGGGATCGGCGAAACGGTGCAATGTCACCCGTGGGGTTTGCCGCTCCGCCGGCGTGTAATGGGCAAACTCACTATTGAGCCGCAACAACTGGATTTTGATCGATTCGGCCACCCGCGACGCATCGATTTGCTGAGGATCGAGGTCCGGCAACACTTCCACAGCGACCTGCAACTCACTGTCGCCGGCGGCATTTTCCCTGACTTGCAACACGAATTTGCCGGTCAGCCACCCGGTCAGCGCCGGCTGCTCGAGGCCCACCGTGACGTTTTCCGGATAAATATTGGCGCCGTAATACGACACCGTGAAATCCGCCCTGCCGAACACAAACACGAACGGCAGTTCGCGCGGTTTAAAATCGCTGGGCAAACCCAAATCGGCTACTGAATCGATCCCGGCGCCACGCAACCGCTCCCAGATTTGCCGATAAGGGATGACGCCGCCTTTGTCGGCAATGTGGTAGCGCACCAACGGGACAGTGTTCTGGCCCGATACCACCAAGGTATCGGCTTCGACTTCGAAGAACCGGCTGGCCGGGTCGTATTGCACCAGTGTCGGCAAGCGCGATTCGCCAAACCACGCGCGAGCCTCGTCGGGATGGCGGGCCAACCAGCGCCGAATCGCGATGCTCAACGGTGTTTCGTTACCCAATACCCCGCCGTCGGCGGTACCGTAAAGCGACGCCGAAGCGAATTCCGCTCCAGCGGCGCCGATGCGTTCGCCAACCAACGCCCGCCACTCCTCGCTGAACACCTCGCCGGCAAACACCAGTTTGGGTTGATAGTCAGACCAAACGATGCCCTCCGCGCAACCGGCATCGATCACATCCTTGATGAAGGGCGGATAACCCAGCAGCACGGTTTGCTCGAATTGCGGCGCCAGCTCGCGCACGACCCGAAAGATTTCGGCCTTGTTGTTACCCGGCGTGGCAACCATTAGCGGGTAGCCCTTGCGCGCCAAATGCCAACAGCACGAGGTGGTGAATAAACCGCCGACCCAATTGCCCAGCGCAAAACACACCACGGCCAGCGTCGTCCGGCGATCGGCCGCGAAACTGTCCTTGAAAACTTGCTCGAAACGCAAGGCCACATCCAATTCGTCAGCAGCCGAACGTGGCCAGAATGTCGGCTGGCCGGTCGAGCCGGAAGATACCGCGACCCGGTCGGCTCCGGCCAAACTGCCGCCGAAGCAACGTTGAGGCAACGGATAGGCCCGCATGTAGTCTTGCTTACCCATTAACGGTAAGCGGGAGAATTTGGCATAGTCGACCACTTGCTCGGGGTTGACCCCGCGCTCGGTCAAAAACTGGCGGTAGGCCGGTACTTCGGCGGCGCAGCGTTGGAACAGCGCCAACAATTTCGCCTCGGACTCGGCGTCTTGCTTGCCCAATAATTCGTCCAGCGGCGTGGTCAGGAAACGTTGAAAAACGGCGTTTGGTTCAGTCATCGTCGGCTTGCTCAATGCGTTGGTAGTCGTATCGGATTGGTAACAACGGCGCCGCTTAGGTTCCGTGCCGTTCGTCGTAAGAAGACGGCGTGACGCCGGCCCGCGCCAACAGTTCCCGGACGTGTTTGACGTCCTGCTTGGCGAACACGCCGCCGTGGTGCGGATGGTGTAGGAATCCTTCGATTTGGTTCAACACCACCCGAAATCTGGCGCCGTGGCTGGGCTCTATCGTGGCGCCCAGGTGGCGTAGCAACGATTCGACTTCCCGCCAATGAATGTTGGCGCTGATCGGATCGTGAAAAATTGCTCTTAATACATTGGCGTGATGACTCATAGCGGCATTCTCCCTATCAGTGAGTCGACAGCATACGCCGCAAATGCGCCGAGCTTCAATACGGTCGAGAATTGCATCCGCCTTCTATTGTTTCATGATTGAAAACAAATCATGCACTATCAGCATTATTGTAAATAATTTCATAATTGTTATCATGGAACCGTCTTCAGAAATTTACCGATGCAGTCTTAGGAGTCCGACATGAACAAACCCCTTTTATTTTATAGAGACGTATTAACCGGCCTGTTTTTTACCGCTGGCGTGTTCGGTTTCGTTTCCGGCGAGTTCATTTTCTCCACACTATTGTTCGGCGCCGCGTCGCTGTCCAGCAATCTGGACCTGCATCGGAACCTGCGTGCTTAAGTTCCTCGTTGTACCTCCCTCGTTGTTAAGCTAGCAACCCCTCCGAAGCTAGCAAAACTGCACAGCCTCCGTCACTCGTGGACGGGGGCTTTTTTTTGCGCCGACAAAATATGGCGATCCGTAGACACCCGCGGATAAGCCTCATGCGACGGTAGGGTTAGGCAAACGACAATAACGACTATGCCACGCGGGCGAAACGTTGGATGGGGCTTCTTCGTGTAGCGTCCGTCGAAGGCTAAACAAAGTCGATCAGATACCGCGGCCCTGAGTACGGTTCGAAGACAAAATGAAACGGGAACTCGGAAGGGGCGCCGCAAAAACGTCCGCAACCGTGTTCACCGGCGACTCCCGGCCGACCAGAGGGACTGGGCCAAGCGGGTTAGCCGCAATGTATCAGACCAGATTCAGATAAACCCGTTCTGAACGGGTGATTAAAAATAGATTAAATCATTACCAAGCCGGCGAGATTGCAAGTACTTTGTCACGCCGCTGGAAACGCGCCGAGAACCACTTGCCTAAATCGCTGCACTACAATACCCCTTTTTACCGTCCACCCTTTTGCGATGAGATTGCTACTGATAGAAGACGACACCGACCTCGCCCACTCGATCCAGACCGAGCTTGAAATAGCCGGATTCGCGGTCGATCTGGCCCACGACGGCGAGCAAGGCGAATTTCTGGGAGCCACCGAGAATTACGACATCGCGATCTTGGATTTGGGACTGCCGAAACTCTCGGGTCTGGCGGTGCTGAAACAGTGGCGGGCCTCCGGAAACGCGATGCCGGTCATCGTGCTTACCGCTCGCGACGCCTGGCATGAAAAAGTAGACGGTTTCAAGGCCGGTGCGGACGATTACCTGGGCAAGCCTTTTCATATTGAAGAATTGCAGGCAAGAATCCGGGCGCTGTTAAAGCGTTGCCACGGGATCGCCAACACCGGCCTGAGCTGTGCCGGCGCTACGCTGGATGAAGAAGTTCAAACCGTGACCGTGGAAGGCCAGCCATCCACTCAGTTAACGTCGCTGGAGTTCCGGCTGTTACGCTATTTCATGCTGCATCCCGGCCAGATTTTGACGAAAACCGATTTAATGGAGCACGTGTACGAAATGGACGGCGACCCGGACAGCAATGTCATCGAAGTCTACGTCAATCGTTTACGCCGCAAGCTCGGCAAGGATCTGATCGCCACCCGGCGCGGTCAGGGTTATGTGTTTGGGCAAACCGCGTGATTTCGTTACGCTTACGGCTGAATCGCGGCCTTGCGGTGATTTTATGCGTGATATTTGCTTTGCATTGGCTGGCGGCGGATTGGGTGATCCGTTCGGTCGCCGAAAAACAAATGCTCACCCGTCTGACCCACGACGGCGACTCGATACTGGACACCCTCGATTTTGACGCCGACGGCCAGCCTAGCTTCGATACCAGCCACGCCGGCTCGGTCTACGGCCAAGCATTTTCGGGCCATTATTTCGTGCTGCACATCGACGGCAAGCCGATTTATTCGCGCTCGCTCGCCGACACGACGCTACCTTTCGAGGCCATGGCCGTCGATACCAGCAAACAATTTCATTTCAAGTCCGGTCCCCACGACCAACTGCTATTGGTTTTAAGTCGAGGATTCGCTAAAGCCGGCCACACCATCAGCATCAGTACCGCCGAGGACTTGACCGACATCGGCCGGGACATTACCGCGATCCGGATCGGCTATCTGGCATTGAGTCTAACGGTGCTGGTCGCGGCCATCGCGCTGCAAACCGCCGACGTCAGACGTTCGTTGCGGCCGCTACGGGCGGTTACCGGCGAACTGGCGGCCATCGCCCACGGCCAACAGCGGCAGATCGAAGCCGAAGTTCCGTTCGAAATCCGGCCGCTGGTCAAGGAAGTCAATCGGCTACTGCTATTGGTCGAACGTCGGCTACACCAATCGCGGACCGCGATCGGCAATCTGGCGCATGCCTTGAAAACGCCGTTGGCGATGCTGTTTCGGCTGGCCGAGAATCCGGCGCTGCGTGAATTGCCGGAACTGAAACGACAGTTGGAACAACAGAACCAAACGATATTGAAACGGATAGACCGCGAATTGAAACGGGCGCGGATTTCCGGAAACGCCCAACCCGGCGCGACCTTCAATCCCCATGCCGAATTAAGCGCTCTGACCGAGCTGATGCGGGTGATTTACGCGGAAAAAGCCTTGTCTTTCGAGATCCGGGCGCCCGACCAGTTGTTGCATCTGGACCGCGAGGACATGTTGGAAATGATAGGCAACTTGCTCGATAACGCCTGCAAGTGGGCCAAATCGCGGATCGCGATCGAGGTCATCGAACGAGAAGGCTTGACCCTCCGGATTGCGGACGACGGCCCCGGTTGCGACAAACAGCAATTGCGGCAAATGGTGCAGCGCGGACTGCGCCTGGACGAAGCCACGCCCGGCCACGGGCTGGGGTTGGCCATCGTCCACGACATTGCCGGCTACTACGGCGGCAGCCTGGCCTTGAGCCGATCCGCCGAGCTGGGCGGCCTGGCGGCCACGGTTAGACTGTCGCCCGGTTAAGTCCTTAATCGCGGCCGTGTATACCGCTCCGGCTCGCGGCTGTGAACGACCGGCGATCGCGGAATCCTCAGCCGACCTCGGCGACCGCCAGGTTGCTCAGATATCCGTGCTTGCGCGCCAGATACTCGTCGACGAAAGCTTGCATCGGCTCGACTTCGTAATCCCGCAAGCCGCTGACCGCCAGCTTCTTGAAGCCGGAACCGACCACCGCGTCGCCGCTAAGAATTTGAAAATGCAGATATGCGGTTGCCCGTTTGCCGTTGACCTCCATCTTGGGCTCCATCATTTCCAGACGCGGCTCGCTGAATTGCATGCAATCCAGATGTAGCGTCATGCTTTCGTAGATCACCAACGGCCGGTCAATGTTGAACATCACATTTTCCTTGGCCAGCAGCGGTACCAGCACGTAGGGAAAATTCTGGCCGGAAAACGCCACATAATCGCGGATCAGGGCTTCGATCAGCTTGGGATCGCGGATGACGTCGCCGGAACGCTCGATCTGCAGATAGGTTTTGTCTTGTTGCCTGTCGGTTACATCGAAGCGTTCGGCATCGGTTTCCGGAAAATTCAACAAAACGTTGTGACCCACCATGCCCGAGAAGATAAAGTGCATGTTCTGGCTCAGTCCGTACTTTTCCAATACTAGCGAAAACAGTAAATCGCCGGGCACGCAAAAGCGCTTGGCATCGGCGTCGTGCAGCGGATTGAAGTCGTGCGCCACTTCCTTGGCAAACATACTGGCCTGTTCGGCGCTGATGGTGACGCCACCATCGCGAATTTCATAAAACTCTTTTAAAAACATGGCGATTTTTTATTTTTAATTGCGGATCAAAATTCTTCGAGTCAGGTCCGGCCCCAGCGGGCGAAAACCCAGGCTTAGCGATCGGCTTGCTACCGCTTCCGGAGAACACGCCTTACGCAGCGGTTTCGCGGGCAACGCGGCCGCGATCATTGCCATTTGCCGATCGCGCGGCCAATGGCAACCGGTGTCTATCAGTAACGCGGAACGCCGGAATCGCAGATCAAGGACCAAGCGTCGATGCCGCCCTGCAAATTGTATAAGCGGCTATAGCCGTGGTGTTGCAGAAAGAAGCAGGCTTGCTGGCTGCGCATCCCGTGATGGCAGATCACCACGATGTCGCGTTCGGTATCCAACTCGTCCAAGCGTTGCGGAATCTGTTGCAACGGAATTAATTGGCTGCCTTCGATGCGAGCGTAGGCGAACTCATGAGGTTCTCGAACGTCCAGCAATAATGGCGCCGGCTCGGCTTCCAGACGTTGTTTAAGTTGTTGCGGGGTGTATTGGGTTATCGACATAAAAAGGTTTCCAATCGGGTCAGCGCGGCGGCCATTCTATCGACAGAAGCGGTATATGCAAAACGAATGTGCTGATCGGCGCGATAAACACCAAAATCCCGGCCCGGCGTCACCGCCACGGCCTGACTCTCCAACAACTCTTTGGCGAATTGGAAACTGTCGTCCGCCAGATCGCTGCTTTCCGCGTAGACGTAGAACGCGCCTTGCGGTTTGCGGGCAATGCGAAATCCCAGTTTCGGCAAATTCTCGTACAGAAAGTCGCGTCGGCGCTGAAACTCGCGGCGCCTCGCTTCCAGTTCCGCCAGATTTTCCGGCGTAAAGCTGGCCAACGCGGCGTACTGCGATTGGGTCGAGGTGGCAATAAAGATGTTTTGCGCCAAGCGTTCGGCGGCATCGACAAATTCGTCCGGAACCACCAACCAACCGACCCGCCAACCGGTCATGCCGAAAAACTTGGAGAAACTGTTGATGACGAATACCTCGTCGCTAAATGCCAACGCGCTGGTCACCGCGTCGTCGTAAACCAAGCCGTGATAGATTTCGTCCGAATAAAAGCAACCGCCCAACTCGGCAACCTTGGCGATGGCATGACGTAGCGCTTCCTGGCTAATCACGGTCCCGGTCGGATTCGACGGCGATGCAATCAACGCCCCTTTGCAATCCGCGTCCCAATGTTCGGCGATCAGGTCGGCATCGAGTTGGTAATCGTTGTCCGCGCCGACCGGAATTAAACCGCTACAACCGCCGAACAGACGGACAAAATTGTCGTTACAGGGATAACAAGGATCGGCCATCAGAATTCGCTCGCCGGGATTGATGCTGATGCCGAACGCCAACAAAAAGGCGCCGGAAGCACCTGGAGTCACGAAGATTCGCCGGGCGTCGACTTTGATGCCGGCGGCCCGGTAATATTCGGCGATGGCTTCTCGCAACGGCGGCAATCCGGCGGCCGGGGTGTATTTCACTTCACCGGCCCGCAAAAACCGATTCCCGGCGGCCAACACCGCCGGCGGCGTTGGAAAGTCCGGCTCGCCGATTTCCATGTGGATCACATCCCTACCCTGAGCTTCCAATTGCTTCGCGCGCTGCAACAGCGCCATCACGTAAAACGCGCTGATCCCGCGCATCCGTTCCGCAATATGCTGCTTCATCAATGCCGACCCAGAAACCAAAAGAGCCGCATCATAACAAACTTCTTGCTTGCCCCTGGCTATTCTGATAAAAAGCCCCGATTTTTTCAGTCCGCCAGGAGTCATTGGATGAACAATTCTCAACCTGCTACGTCAGAATATTCTTTTAAACCTTACGAGGAAAAAGATGGCGAAGAGTACATGAACGAAGCGCAGCTCAAACACTTTGCTGCGATTTTGAACAAATGGAAATCCGACCTGATGAAGGAAGTTGACCGCACGGTCACGCATATGCAGGACGAAGCCGCCAATTTCCCCGATCCCAACGATAGAGCCACCCAGGAGTCCGAATTCAGTCTGGAATTGCGCACCCGCGACCGGGAGCGTAAATTGATCAAGAAGATTGACGAAGCCCTGAAGGAAATCGAATCCGGCAATTACGGTTATTGCGAAACCTGCGGCATCGAGATCGGCATCCGCCGCCTGGAGGCTCGCCCGACCGCGACCCTGTGCATCGATTGCAAAACCCTGGACGAAATCCGCGAGAAACAACTGGGTTGATCCGGCAACCCGATTCGGTACGCTACATCGGCCGGTTCGCGCCCTCGCCCACCGGCCCACTTCATCTCGGCTCGCTCTGTACCGCGCTGGCCAGCTTTCTGGACGCCCGCAGCCACGGTGGCCGCTGGCTGTTGCGAATCGACGACCTCGACACGCCGCGTAACGTGGCGGGCGCCGCCGAACGCATCATCGACGCCTTGTTCGGATTCGGGCTGCAATGGGACGGCGAAATCGACTTCCAGAGCCGGCATCTGGCCGAATACGCCGCCGCGATCGAACGGCTCCGCGACCGGAACCTGCTTTATCGCTGTATTTGCAGCCGGACTCAATTGGCCGATTCGCCGGACCGCTACCCCGGCTATTGTCGAAACCGGGATACCGATCCCACCCAGGCTCATGCGCTAAGGCTCGTCTGTCCTAACGAAGAAATCGAAATTATCGATCGCTTGCAAGGAGCGGTTCGACAAAACTTGGCCGAACAAGTCGGCGACTTTGTCGTCCTGCGCAAGGACCGGATTTTCGCCTACCAATTGGCGGTGGTCGTCGACGATTGTCGCCATGGGATCAATCATGTGGTGCGGGGTTGCGATTTATTGGACTCCACGCCGAGGCAAGGTTATTTGTACCGGTTACTTGGGCAATCTCCGTCGACGTACGCGCACATTCCCGTCATCGTCGACGAAACCGGCCAAAAACTCAGTAAACAAAGTCGCGCGGCGGCGGTCGGCGTCGGTACCGCCGGTCGCACCTTATACCGGTTGCTCGGCTTGCTCAAGCAAGAGCCTCCCGCGTCGTTGCGTAACGCCTCGATCAAGGATTTACTCGACTGGGGAATCCACCATTGGCAACCGGCGCAACTCAGCGGCGTCGCCCGAATTAGCCAAGCTGTCGCCCACGATTATTAAAAAGGAGATGAAGATGTCCGACCAGAAACTCTATCCGGTGATCCCGGCCATCGCCGCCGGCGCCCATATCGACCATGACCGCTACCTTGAAATGTACCGGCAATCGATAGACGATCCGGAAACCTTTTGGTCCGAACAAGCGGAACAATTTTTGGATTGGGAACGCCGGTGGGATCGAGTGCTGGCTCACGATTACCCGCGCGGCGAGATTCAGTGGTTCATCGGCGGCAAGCTGAATGTCACCGTCAATTGCCTGGATCGGCATCTGGCAACTCGCGGCGATCAAACCGCCATCATCTGGGAAGGCGACGATCCGAGCCATCACAGCACCCTGACTTACCGGGAACTGCATCGCCGAGTTTGCAAGTTTGCCAACGTCATGAAATCGCACGGCGTCGGCAAAGGCGACCGGGTTTGTATCTACCTGCCGATGATCGCCGAAGCCGCCGTCGTGATCTTGGCCTGCGCTCGAATCGGCGCGATTCATTCCATTGTGTTCGGCGGCTTCTCCGCCGATGCCTTGCGCGATCGGATACTCGACGCCGACTGCTGGTTTTTGATCTGCGCCGACGAAAGCTACCGGGGCGGCAAAATCGTCCATTCCAAACTCAACGTGGACAAGGCCGCCAAGCAATGCCCGAATCTGCGAACCGTCGTCGTCATCAAGCATACCGGCCACGATATTCCGTGGACCGACGGCCGCGACGTCTGCTACCACGAAGCGATGCGGAGCGCCGACGAGAGCTGCGCGCCGGAGTTGATGGATGCCGAGGATCCCTTGTTCATTCTGTATACGTCCGGATCGACCGGTCTGCCCAAGGGCGTTTTGCACACGACCGGCGGCTACCTGCTGTACGCCGCGATGACTCACAAGTACGTGTTTGACTATCGGGAACGCGACGTTTATTGGTGCACGGCCGACATAGGCTGGATCACCGGGCATTCCTACGTCCTGTACGGCCCACTTTGCAACGGCGCGACCACGCTGATGTTCGAGGGGGTGCCGACCTATCCCGAGCCCGATCGCTTCTGGCAAGTCATCGACAAACATCAGGTCAATATTTTTTATACCGCACCCACCGCAATTCGGGCGTTGATGGCGCAAGGCGACACCTATGTCCAGCGTACCAGCCGCTCCAGCCTAAGGGTGCTCGGCAGTGTCGGCGAACCCATCAACCCCGAAGCCTGGGAATGGTATTACCGGGTGGTCGGCGACCAGCGCTGCCCGGTGGTCGATACTTGGTGGCAAACCGAAACCGGCGGCATTCTGATTACGCCACTACCGGGCGCCACCGCGTTGAAACCCGGATCGGCGACCTTACCGTTTTTCGGGGTACAGCCGGCCATTCTGGATGCGGAAGGCCGGGTGCTCGACGGCGAGGCGGAAGGCATATTGGTGTTGACCTTTCCCTGGCCGGGTCAAGCCCGTAGCGTCTACGGCGACCATCAGCGCTTCGTCGATACCTATTTCAGCAAATTTCCCGGCTACTATTTTGCCGGCGACGGCGCTCGCCGCGACGCGGACGGCTATTACTGGATTACCGGCCGTATCGACGACGTGCTGAACGTTTCCGGCCACCGTTTGGGTACCGCCGAAATCGAAAGCGCATTGGTGCTGCACGATCATGTCGCCGAAGCCGCGGTCGTCGGCTTTCCGCATCCAATTAAAGGGCAAGGAATATACGCTTACGTGACGTTGAACGTCGGCGTCGAAGGTAGCGAGACCCTGAAAGCGGAACTGAAGAATCTAGTTCGCGACGAAGTCAGCGCAATTGCACTGCCCGATGCGATTCAATGGTCGCCGGGACTGCCGAAAACCCGTTCCGGCAAGATCATGCGCCGTATCTTGCGCAAGATTGCCGCCAACGAATTCGGCGATTTGGGCGACACGTCCACGTTGGCCGATCCGGCTGTCGTCGAGCAGTTGATCGCCGACCGACAGCATCCGAGTTGAAACCGCGGCTCGCGTTGGCCTATTTCGGCGTCGTACTGATCTGGACGACGACGCCGCTGGCGATTAAATGGAGCAGCGTTGGTGTCGGCTATGTATTCGGCGCGACCGGCCGGATGTCGATCGGTTTGGCCTGCCTGCTGATTCTCCTGCTGCTACGCCGGCAGGGTTTACCGGGTCACCGGTTAGCGCTACGCACCTATTTAGCCGTTTCGGTGCAGATTTACGCCAGCATGCTGATCACGTACTGGTCAGCGCGTTTCGTACCGTCAGGCTGGATCTCGGTCATTTTCGGCCTTAGCCCATTCATGACGGCATTCATGGCAGCCGCCTATCTCAAGGAACGCAGCCTGGGTTGGCGAAAACTACTGGCCTATAGCCTCGGCACTTTTGGCTTGGCGGTGATGTTCAGCTCGGCCATGGAGCTAAACCCGATGGCCATCCAAGGCATGCTCGGTGTATTGCTGGCCACCTTCATTCACGCGGCCAGCGCGGTCTGGGTCAAGCAAATCGACGCCAAACTGCCTGCGGTACAGCAGATCACCGGCGGATTGCTGATTTCAGTGCCTTTGTACTTCTTGACTTGGTTCATACTGGAAGGCGGCGCCTTCCCGGCACAAATTCAACCGCAAACCCTGTATGCCATCGTCTATCTCGGTGTCGTGGCAACAGCGGTGGGGTTTGCCTTGTATTACTACGTGCTCGGACAATTCCCGGCCACCAACGTAGCCATGATGAACCTGATGACGCCGGTATTATCGTTGCTGCTCGGATATCTGGCCAATCGGGAACCCATATCCATTAAAACCGTCATCGGCACCGCGTTAATCATGGCGGCCTTGGCTCTGCATCATTTGGCGGACCGCTACCGCGCGCCGCATCGTAAAGCCTCGAAACCCAAAAAAGGCCGAGCAAAAAAAAACCGAGGCCGCTGAACGCGGGCCTCGGTTTCCAAACTACCTAACGAATAGCTAATTAGGCATTCACAACCGATTTACGACGGCCAGTGTACAGCAAGCCCAACAAAGCACTGGTCAACATCCAAACGGAAGCCGGCAGCGGAACTTGTGAGACTGGATCATCGTCAACGACGGTTGACGGCGTAATGTCGGTAACCAATGCGATGTCAGTTAGCAATTTGCTACCGAATGCCAGCAGGTAGGAGTTGTCAACCAATTCCAACCCTTTCTTAACATTGGTCCAAGTGCCACCGCTGGTTTTTATACCAAATTGAAAATGACTTGAGCCTTTCAATGTGCCGGTAACGCTAGGATCGCTGAGCAAGCTCACGGTCCAGTCGGGCCCACTACCAGCCGCAAAGCTGATGGTAGCGCCGCCAGTGAACGTCAAAACCGGCGTTGCACTGCTTGATGTGGCGGAGTCTTCGAAAATGCCGAATTCTGCAGCCGGAAAACCCAACACAGAAGCAAGGGTGATAAAACTGATGTCACCGTCGGTAGGTTCCCACACAACACTTGCAGAAGCAGCATTGGCAACCATCAACAGGCACACCGCCAAACATTTTTTGAAAGATAAAATCATCTTCATTGATTTTCCCCATAGTTAACGTTAACAAAAGGCCATCCTAATAGCCAACCTTTCCTACAACCGATAATGGTCCACAATACCGATCATAGGAGAGACAGGCGCATTTAACTTCATGCCAAATGCACATGTCAGTTTCGTTACTGCAATATGCGTACCAAGAATGCATGACCATATATATCAATGCCTTATAAACATTAGGATTCGATTATGTAAAAAAAACCAACAGAATTTCGCGCGTTAGTGTTTAACAGACGGGTTATTCACCAATACGGTGCGCTCGGCAGTCGGCAGCAACGAAAGTAACAGCACCGTCTTGAGGCGCATCGGCAACACCTTGCTTGATTAGAGTGTACCAAGCCGCACGATTACGGTTGCGCTGGAATATGCCCGCGACAATGCCTTGTCTGGCAAGCTGGTCACGGTATAGAATCGCCCGCGATTTTTCCCTGAATACGCCAAGAGACAATGCGTTTTTC